>NZ_FYAV01000066.1:0-58660 GCF_900185745.1 Stappia sp. TSB10GB4
GCGGCAGGGACCCTGATGACGACGGGCGAAAGCCCAACCCCGGTCCGGTCGCCTGCCACTGGTCTCCCGGCGGTTCAGGCCGGGAGACCGCCCAAACTCTACCACCTCTTCAGACGAACAACCCCGGGCAAGGCGGAGCCGCGACCCGGGGCCCATTCGTTGCCAGAGCACTGATGAGGACGCGCTGGCCGAGCCCCACTCTCCGGCTGTCGTCCCGGTTTCGGCGAAGCCGAAGACCGGGATCTAGCAACCCCGAACGGTTCGGCTCACGCCCCGGTGCTGCAGCATCCTCCCGGACGCAATCCTCTCCTTTCGTCTTCCCGGACGGCGCGTAGCGCCGAGCCGGGACCGGCGAGCCAAGGGCCTCGCGAAGGCACTCACGAACGAACCCACGACTGCCGTGCCTCCCCGATCCCGGATCGTCGGCCTTCGGCCTCGTCCGGGAAGACGCCAAGGAGGGGTATGTGCGTAAGGAACGGCGGAAACGACTCTCCGCCGGCCCCCCTCCGGTTGTCCTCCCGGACCGGCGCGCCGAGCATGGTTCTCCGGACGTCCCCCGGGGCCGCCCTTCATTTCTTGCGCACACAACGAGAACGGCCAGCCGTTTGCGCTGGCAATGCGCCCGCCGGACTCCCATATGACGGGCGTTGTTCTCGACCTGAGCCGATCGGAGGAAATCCCTGATGCAAGCTGCCGCCCGCCGGATGCGCAAGACGACAGCCGTTATTGCCCTTGGAATTGCCGCGCTTTTCGCCGCCGTCGACTTTGCCGAAGCCCGCCGCGCCGGCAGCGGCGGCTTCGGCAGCCGCGGTGCCCGCACCTTTTCCGCCCCCGCCCCGACCAACACCGCCCCCGGCACCGCCGCGCCGATGCAGCGCACGATGACGCCGCAGCCGGCGCAGGGCCAGCAGGCAGTGCCGGGCGGCGCCCGCCAGCCGCAGGCGGCCCAGCCCTCGCGCGGCCTCTTCGGCGGCATGGGCGGCGCCCTGCTCGGCGGCCTTCTCATGGGCGGCCTGATCGGCATGCTCTTCGGCGGCGGCCTCGGCGGGTTTGCCGGCTTCCTCGGCCTTCTCCTGCAGGTGGCGCTGATCGGCTTTCTCGTCGTCCTGGCGATGCGCTTCTTCGGCGCGCGGCGCGAGCAGCCCGCAGCCGCGGCGGCCGGTGGCGCCCGCCCGAATTTCGGCGGCCATGCCGGGGACACCACCCGCACCCCGTTCAGCTTCGGCGGCATGGGGAGCACCGGCATGGGCAGCGGCACGGCCACCCCGGTCCAGGCTTCTGTCATGGAAACGCCGCTCGATCTGGAGGAGGCCGACTTCGACCGCTTCGAGCAGATGCTGGCCGACGTGCAGGACGCCTATGGCCGCGAGGACTACGCCGCGCTCCGCCGTCTGGCGACGCCCGAGGCGATGTCCTTCCTCGCCGAGGAACTGGGCGAACTCGCCTCTGCCGGCAAGCGCAATGCCGTCTCGGACGTGAAGCTGCTGCAGGGCGACCTCTCGGAGGCCTGGAGCGAGGGTGACGACGACTACGCGACCGTCGCCATGCGCTTTTCCGCCCTCGACGCCATCCTCGACCGCAATTCCGGCCGCGTCCTCTCGGGCAGCCTGGAAGAACCGCAGGAAAGCACCGAACTTTGGACCTTCCGCCGCCAGAAGGGCGGCGACTGGGTGCTCGCGGCCATCCAGGGCACCGAGTAAGCCTCTCCGGCCGCTCCGCGCGTCCTTTGAAACCGCCCCAGCCGGGGCGGTTTTTTTGCGACCGCCGCGCGATATAAGCTTTTTCTAATATATATCCGAATTGAGATGGCGCTTATCACCGATGATTCCATAAGGGAAAATACAAATACATTGATTTTGAGGAAAAAAGACTTAGGCAATTTTTACGATGCAACCAACTGAACTAAAAAATATTTTCAAATTGTTTATATGCAACTTCAGGTTATTTTATGTTTTTGTTAATTGGCGATGAGGATCATGAGGCGCACGGAAACCTGCATCAGTGTCGAAGCTGCAACCTTGACGATTGACGACTTGACGCCGATTCTCAACACAAGGTTTTGAAAAATGATCTCTTCGCGCCACCGAACCAGCCGCCTGCGCTCAATCGCCGCGAAAATTCTCGGCCTCGTCGCGTTCCTCGGGGCAATGATGCTCGTCATTGCCGCAACCGGTCTCCTGCAAATGCAGAAGATCGGCGAGGAACTGACGGAGATTGCCGAGGAGACCATTCCCCTGACGGTGAACGTCACCAATGTCACCCTGCACCAGATGGAGCAGGCGCTGCTGCTGGAACGGCTGCTGAGGGCCGCCGATCTGAAGGCGTCCGAGGCCACCGGCACGATCGCCGACCTGACAGCCGGCCTGACGAGGCTGGCTGCGACCGTCCAGGCGGAGATCCTCCAGGCGGAAGACCTGGCCGAGCACGGCATCAAGCTCGCGACGACGCCGGAGCACCGGCTGAAATACGAGGCCGTGCTGGCGCAGTTGAAGCGCATCGAGACGGAACACCAGACCTACGACCGGCACATCCGCGAGGTCATCGACCGGATCGGCGCCGGGGACATCGCCAGGGCCTCGACTGTCGCGGTGGAACTGGAGCGCGAGCAGCAGGCGCTGAACGCGGAACTGGCGGCGCTGACCGCGGATCTCAACAGGTTCACCGAGGACTCCGCCCGCGAGGCCAAGGCGCACGAGCTGCACGGGCTGAAGATCATGGCGACCGTGTCGCTCTTCGCCCTGACGGCGGGGCTCGCCATCGCCCTGCTGCTCTCGATCTTCGGCATCAGCCGGCCGCTGCGCGCCGTCGTTCATGCGCTCAACCGGCTGGCGCAGGACGACACCAGCGTGCAGATCGCCGTGCGCAGCCGCGACGAGATCGGCGAACTCGCCGTGGCGTTCGAGTCCTTCCGCGAGAAGACCATCGAGATCCGGCGCCTGCAGGAGCAGGCGAGGGAAGAGGAAGAGCGCATCGAGCACGAGAAGCGCGCGGCAACGCTCCGCCTTGCCGACAGTCTCGAGACCACGGTCAAGGGCGTTTCCGACAGTATCGCAACCGTCGTGAAGGAGCTGGAAGCCACAGCGCAGATGCTGGCGAAGAACGCCAACGAGACCTCGGGCACCGCCAACACGGTCGCGGCCGCCGTCGAGGAATCGAGCCGCGGCGTCCAGACCGTCGCCTCGGCGGCCGAAGAGCTCTCCGCCTCCATCGGCGAGATCAGCCGCCAGGTGACCGCCGCCCTCGGCGCCGCCGGCACCACCTCCGAGAATGCCCGCAGCTCCAGCCAGACGGTCGGCGCGCTCTCCGCCTCCGCCCGCAAGATCGACGCGGTGGTCAAGCTCATCAACGACATCGCCGAACAGACCAACCTGCTCGCCCTCAACGCCACCATCGAGGCGGCGCGGGCCGGCGAGGCCGGCAGGGGTTTTGCCGTGGTCGCCGGCGAGGTCAAGGCGCTGGCCAACCAGACCGGACGGGCGACCGAGGACATCAGCCGCCAGGTCGGCGACATGCAGTCGGGCGCCGCCCTCACCTCCTCCGCCATCGAGGCGGTGGTCGCCGCCATCGGCCAGATCAACGGCCAGATCTCGGCCATCGCCTCGGCGATCGAGGAGCAGAACGCGGTGACCGCCGAAATCGCCCGCAATGTCCACGAGGTGGCACAGGGCAGCGACGAGATCACCCGCAGCATCACCACCGTGCGCGAAAGCGCCATGGACTCAAGCTCCAGCGCCCGCCAGGTGCTGTCCACCGTCGGCGTGCTGTCGCAGCAGTCGAACACCCTGCAGCACGAGTTGGCGACCTTCCTGGCCAACATCCGGGCGGCCTGACGGCCGCCCCGCCTCCGCAACATCCGGGCGGCCTGACGGCCGCCCCGCCTCCGCAACATCCGGGCGGCCGTCAGGCCGCCCGGTTCGCGCCGGTCAGGCGGAGGGGCGGGTTTCCTCCCGCCGGTCGAACACCATCGACACCGGCTTGTGATCGCTGGTCATCGCATAGGCCGGGCGCGGGCCGGTCACCGCATGGTGCAGCGCATGCTCGACCAGGCCGCCGCCCTGCCTTGCCCGATAGGCGAAGGGCGTCACCTGGCGATTGCCGGTGAAGCTCTGGCTGAACAGGATGTGGTCGAGCAGAATATGCGGGCTGCGGCCCGGATCGAGCGCATCGCGGAAGAACACCGACCAGCGCTCGTCCTCCGGCGCGTCGAACAGCGCATGGTTGAGGAAGCGCCGCGCGAAGAAGATCTCGCCCTGCAGCGTGCTGATCAGGTCGTGGTAGAGGAAGCGCCGCTCGATGCGCTCCTTGCCCGGCCCGTCGTTCAGATCGCCGGCGACGATGATCGGCGCGCTCGCATCCGCCTCGAAGCGCGCGTCGATATAGTGGCGGATGTCGGCGCATTCGGTGGTGATCTTGGTCCGTGCCTTGATCAGCTCCGCCACCAACTGCGGATTGTTGGCGAAGAAGGCCGCGTCCGACACGTCGCCCGTGCCGCGCACCTGGGTGTATTTGCTCTTCAGATGCGCCCCGATGATCTCGAAACGATGGCCATCGATCGCCGCCAGCAGAACCTGCGGATGGCGCCAGTGCATATGATTGCCGTCGATGTCGAACTGCAGGCTGCCGCCGACATATTTCGGGAAGGACACCTGCCAGCGGCCGCCCCGGTGCTCGCCCCCGGATGCCGCGTCGGTGAGGGCCCGCCAGCGGTCGAGATGCAGCAGATCCGCCTCGATCGGCGCGCCCCGGCGAACCAGGAACCACAGCCACTGCCGGCCGGTCGCCGCGTCGGTGCCCTGCATGCCGTAGTCGCGCCGTTCGCTCGACCCGCGCGTCACCAGCCGGTATCCGGGCGCCACCTGCTCGAAGAAGCCGCGCGCCCGGTCCTCCCCGTTCGGCCCTTCTCCCACCAGCAGGATGTCCGGATCGATCCGAGCGATCTCCTCGGCAATCGCCTCCCGCCGCGCCTCGGCCCGCTGTCGCTTCGTGGCAGTGCCATCGGCCAGCGCGTCGATCAGCTTGTCGGCATGTTCGATGTTCCAGCAGGTGAACTTGAAGCTCAGCATGACCACGCCTCCCCGCGCCGCGACTGCAACCGCTGAGCGCAGTCTCGCGCCGTCTCGCGCCAAGTCAACCCCTGCCCGCCCCGACCTCCGCCGTCGGCGGCCGATGCCGCGCCGGGCGGAAAAATTATCCGCTTTTCAAGGGAAACAGCCCGGCTGTATCGTCTTGCGCCGGCAATGGAGCCGCGCTTGACCCTGGGGCTAGTCGTATGACCGCAAAAACAATTCTGGCCGCCGTGACCCTGCTGCTGGTCACCGCCGGCACCGCTGCGGCGACCGAGTGGAAGTTCGATCTGGAAAACCGCTCGGCCGCCAATGTCACCTCGTTCCGCACCCAGGAAAACGGCGTGTGGAGCGACAACTGGCTCGACGAGATCATCCTGCCGGGCGACACGTTCGAGATGGACTTCGGCACCAATGAGGGCGAGTGCACCGTGCGCACCCGCATCGACTTCACCGACGGCACCTATGTCGACGCCAATATCGACTATTGCAACATGACGACGATCACCGTCCGCAACAAGGACGTGGTCTGGAAGTAGCCGCACCGATCGCGGAAGCCGATGGCAGCGGGCCGTCCCACCGGGCGGCCCGCATCCGGTTGCGGCAACAGCACCACGCCGCCGCCACCGCGCTCCCCTACCTGCCCGCCGCCGCGAACATCCAGTTGAGCACCAGCCGCCAGTCGGTCATGCGGATCGGCGTGCCGTGGGTGCCGGTCTCGAACAGCACGAAGCGCGCCGGATAGTCGGACTTGCGCGCCTTCAGCCGCTCGTAGAAGGCGGCCTGCCGCTTCCAGTTATAGACCTCGTCCCAGCTCCCATGGCCGAAATAGATCGGCAGCCGCCCGGAGCGGAACGTGCCGCTCGACAGGAAATCCTCGTCCCAGGTCGAGCCCATCAGCAGCATGCCGCCCATCATCGCCGCCGCGCCGCTGTCGCGCGCCAGCCGCCAGCACAGGAAGCCGCCCATCGAGCCGCAGGCGACATAGACCCGCGCCTGCGGCGCCTGGCTCACATAGTGCTGCATCAATGCCTTGACGTCGCCCGCCCCGCGCGCGTCGAAATCCTTGACGTCCAGCGTCATGTAGAGGCCGGAATTGCGCACCATCAGGTTCTTGATGCGGTTGAAATTGCCGCCGAAGCTGACGTCGTTCATGCCCTGGAAGCGGTTGCCGCCCTGGCCGTGCACATAGATGACGATCGCCCTGGCGCCGCGCGGCTCGCCGACCCGCATATAGGTGATCGTCCGCCCGCCGGCCGTCAGCTTCAGGTCCTTCTGCGAGCTGCTCGGCCGCATCGAGACATATTCGCCGAAGACCTCGCGCTCCCATTCCTTGTCGCGCTGGTGGATGTCGCGGCGCTTGTCGTAGTCGACGATGACGAAGGCATCGTCCGCCTTGCCGGCCAGCAATCCCGGATAGGCGAACAGCCGGTCCTTGAACGGCTCCAGTTGATAGGCCGCGGCCGGGCTTGCGCCCACCAGCGTCAGCAGGAGCAACAGAGCGGCGACGACGCGCGGCGGCAGGGTCGGGGTGCGGGTCGCGATCATAGGCACGGTCACGGTGCAGGCTCTCTCCTCGGCAGTCGGCCGGCGCTTCGGCCCGGTTCCGGATCATTCACCAGCCCTGGCCCGTTTCGCAAGGGCGACCAGGCGCGGGCGCAGCTCGCCCGCGCTTTCCAGCGGCGGATCGAAGTCGAGCCGCGCCACCCTGTCGCCGTCGACGAGATCGAGCCCCGCCGGATCGAGCGAGGACAGGCGCCAGGGGCCGGGCCGCGCCTTCGCCAGCGTCTGCGCGTAGAGCCGAACCGCGTCGAGATGATCCTGGTTCATGTGCTCGACCGCCCCTGCCTCGGCGGCGGCAAGCTCCGCCAGGACCTCTCCCGACAGCAGCAGGTCCTCCGCCGTCAGGTGATAGGCCTTGCCGAAACCGCCATTGAGGCTCGCGCGCTCGGGGACGATGCGGAAGAAGGCGAAATCGGCGAAGTCGACATAGAGCTTCGCCTTGGGATGGCGCAGCAGATAGCGCCGCCGGGCCGCCTCGTGCCCCGGATCGGCCGGGTCGATTCGTTCCGCGCGGGCAACGATGGTCAGACGCGGATGCGCCAGCGGATCGCCCTTGCCGGGCTCTCCGACCAGCAGCGAACAGCGCGGATCGCCGAGGATCGCGCCCGTGTGCTGCGACAGCCGCGAGACCAGCATCACCGGCGTGCCGTCGATTTCGGTGGCAAGGCCGACGCGCGAGACGAAGGGCATGCCGTCTTGCGGGTCGAGCACGCCGAGCGCGCCGTAGCGCGCCAGCCGCATCAGCCGGCGCGACAGCAGACGCGCCTCGTCGTCGGTGGGCCGGATCACCTCCGGCCGGTCGTCTTCAGCCATGACGGAGCTCTGCTCGTTCGGGATCGAAGGGTGGGGCGAACTGGCTGGCGCGGCAGCGCGTGGCTGCCGGTGTTTTGCCCGCGCCGCGGCCGGAAAGCAATGGCCGGCGACGGCCGGGCCGGGCCTCCGGGCCTTGCTGTCGCCACATTGCGAGCAATGCTTGCAAGGAAAAGAGGTCTTTGCAAGGGAGGCCTGCCATGGCCGCAAACACCGACCACCGCGCAGAACGACTGATCTCCTGGGCCGTCAGGGGCGTCCTCGTCGCCGTGCTCGCGCTCGCCGTCGACATCACCGCGCCGCGCCCCGCCGCCGCCGAGACCGTGATCCCCGTCGGCAGCCATGCCGGCCAGCACCGGGGTGGCCAATATCGGGGCGGCCAATATCGGGGCGGCCGGCATTGGGGCGGCCACCGCACGCATCGCCACTATCGGCCGCAGCGGCATTACCGGGTCCAGCGCCACTATCGACCCTATCGCGACGACTGGAACTACCGCTATGGCGGCAGCGGCGTCTATTTCGGTGGCGGCGCTGCGACGGTGTTCGGCCTTGCCGCCGGCGCCATCCTCGGCCAGGCACTGGTGGCCCCCCAATATGTCGCTCCGCCCCGTGCCGTCCGCGGCGCCTACGCTCCCTGGACGCCGCAGTGGTACGCCTATTGCACGCGCAAATATCGCAGTTTCAACCCCAACACCGGCTACTATCTCGCCTATTCGGGCCGCTATCGCTTCTGCCGCTGAGCGGCGGTGTGCGGCCCCTGGCGGCAGCCTGCGAAACCTGAACGCCAGATGAACGGGCGTCTCAGTCGACGTTCAAGCGCCGGGTGGCACTGTCGCCCCATGAACACTTAAAGCCACTGGAAGGAACGACCCCATGGCCCTGAAGCAACTCTCTGCCCGCGCTCTTGCCGTTGCGCTTGCCGGCGCCCTGCTGGTGCCGACGCTCGCCCCTTCCGCCGAGGCCCGCGACGGCCGCAACGGCTGGGGCAATCGTGGCGGCAACCAGCATCACCGGGTCTACCGGCCGCACCGCCCGGGTCCGGACTATCGCCATCATCGCGGCAACCGCGGCAACGATGTCGGCGCGGCCGTTGCTGCCGGCGTGATCGGCCTTGCCGCCGGCGCGATCCTCGGATCGGCGCTCAGCGCGCCGCAGCCGGTCTATGAGCCGGAATACATCTACCGCGATCCGCTGCCCCCGCGCGGCACCGTCTATTTCGACCCGGCCGACCGCAGCAATCCCTACACCCCGGCCCCGCCGGTGGTGGTGACCCGCGGCACCCTGCAGCCCTATACCCCGGAATGGTATTCCTATTGCGCGGCCAAGTACCGGAGCTTCAATCCGAACACCGGCACCTACACGACCTATCAGGGCCAGCAGCGCTTCTGCCAGTAACGGCGCAAGCCCGCTGACGGCCCCCTCCCCGAACGGCCCGGCTCCTCCCGCCGGGCCGTTTCGCGTTTGCCGCGCTTCCCGGCTTGCGGCAGCCGCAGCGTGTATCCACCTGAAAACACTTGCGGCCCGGCCGTATGTGGTGATGATCGTCCCCCGCTGAGCGGAGGAAACCATGCTGTCTGCCCTTGATCTTGCCCGGTCGCTGGATGCCGGGACGCTGACCATCGATGCGCTGTACGACGAGATCGCCGCGCGCATCGCCGGGCAGGAAGCGGTGGTCCAGGCCTTCGTCCAACACGACCTGCAGGCCGCCCGCCGCGCCGCCCATGCCGCCCACGGCCCGCTGATGGGCCTGCCGCTCGCCGTGAAGGACAATATCGACACGGCCGGCTTCCCGACCAGCTACGGCTCGCCGATCCATGCCGGCCATCGTCCGGCGGTCGACGCGGTCATCGTCGCGCTGGCGAAGCGTGCCGGCGCCGCGATCCTCGGCAAGACCGTCACCACCGAATTCGCCTTCTTCCAGCCCGGCCCGACCCGCAACCCGCACAATCCCGAGCACACGCCGGGAGGTTCCTCCTCCGGCTCCGCCGCCGGCGTTGCCGCCGGCTTCTTCCCGCTGGCTCTCGGCACCCAGACCGGCGGCTCGGTGGTGCGGCCGGCCTCCTTCTGCGGCGTCGCCGGTTTCAAGCCGTCCTTCGGCCATCTACCGACCGTCGGCCTGAAATATTTCTCCTGGACGCTGGACACGCTCGGCCTGTTCGGCAAGGGCATCGCCGACGTCGCCTTCGCCGGCAGCGTGCTGTCGGCGCGTGACTGGCGGGTGGATGCGATGGTGTCGCTGCCGCCGCGCATCGGCGTCGTCGATCCGCAGCCCTGGGCCCAGGCCGACGACGACATGCAGGGAGCGCTCGATACCGCCATCGCCCGCGCCGGCCGCGCCGGTGCCGCCGTCTCCCGCGTGTCGCTGCCGCCGGTCTTCCGCGAGGCCTTCGCCGCCCACCAGACCATCCAGGATTTCGAGGCGACCCGCGCCCTCGCCGCCGAGGTCGACGCGGCGCCCGACCTGATCAGCCCGATCCTGACGAAGGCGCTGGAAGACGGCGCGGCCATCGCGCCGGCCGCCTATGACGCGGCCCTGGAGGTCGCGCGGCAGGCCCGCCATGCCTTCGCCGAGGTGATCACCCAGGTCGACGTGCTGATGATGCCCTCCGCGCCGGGCGCGGCCCCGGCCGGGCTCGCCTCCACCGGCTCTTCCGTCTTCAACCGGCTCTGGACGCTGATGGGCGGGCCCAGCGTCAACGTGCCGGGCCTTGCGACGGCGGGCGGCCTGCCGCTCGGCATCCAGTTGATCGGGCTGCACGGCCGCGACCGGGCGACGCTGCTCGCCGCGCGCTGGCTGGAGGAGTGTCTGGCGAAGGGGGCCTGAGCCCCGCGCAGGGTTCGGGCCGGGCCGGGCCGGGTGACCGGGGCCAGGCCTGTCGAGGATAACCGATCCGGGGCAGACGGGCTGAAGCGGGGACAGGTCCGGGCTCAGCCCTGGCCGATCTCCACCGGCAGCTTCATCTTGCGGGCCATGGCGATGAACTCGCCGCGCGCCGCCTCCGGCGTCAGCGCCGCATAGCGGCGCACCGACTCGGTCGAGCTTGCCGACGACATCCGCATCTTCTTGGCGCGCATCCGCACGACCTTGCCATAGGCCTCGTCGGAGACGCCGGCGATGCGGGCCAGCACGAACAGCGGATGCTCGTCCTCGCGGGACAGCAGCGGCACCACGACGTTTTCCGGCCAGCCGACCCGGCCGGCCAGCACCTTGCCGAGGTCGAAGGCGCGGTCCTTGTCGGCAAAGGCGGCGACCGCCTGGTCGACGGGCACGGTGCCGGCGATCGCCCCCTCGATCAACTGCTCGACCTTCGACTTGGCGCCGCCGATCTCGCGCAGGCGGATCTCGATCTCGCGCGCGGAATGCTCGGCCATCGCCTTGGTCAGCACCGGATTGACGTTCTCCTCGCGCAATTGCTGCGCGAATTCGCGCGACAGCATCGGCACCAGTTTCGCCGCGATCGGCTCCGGCAGGTCAGGCCGGTGCGCCAGCGCACCCTGCAGATCGGCATCCTTGCGGGCGCGCGCGACCAGCAGCTCAAACGACCCCGTGTCGATCCTGGCGGTCTCGTTGCCGAGCAGCGCACACAGCACCGCGCTGTCACCCTTCTGAGCGAGCACCCGGCTCAGAACCGGCTTGATCCCCCGCCTTTCGCACAGCACCGCCAGATGCCGCGCCGACACCCCCCCACCGGCGACTTCAGCGAGTTCCTCGTCGTTGAGCAGCCCGCCGTCCTCCAGCACCGGCCGGGCGACGGCCAGTTCGCTGTCTTTCGCCAGCGCCTTCAACAGATCGCGCGGCGCCTCCGTCTCGGCGCGCATGCGCGAGGCCATCTGCTTGCGGACCGGGATGTCGAGTCGGTCGAGCACGCGCAGCACCACATCGCCAAACACCGGACTGACCCGGCTGCGCTCCTGGCTCTCCGCCCTGAGGAACAGCTCGGTCAGCGCCGAGATGAGTTCGCCGATGCTCTCCGGCGACCCCTGACGCGCCAGTTCCGTCAGATCCGCAGTTTTCATCCCAAGCCCTTCCAAATCTTTCACGCCAGAGCATAGACCGATCCAGTTTCTCTCCAGTTAACCCAGGTCGAACTCTGTAACTTCCGGTAGGGAATTGTTAGCTAAGGGCTTTTCGGGAGAGGAGCGGAGGCGGCGAGGCGATTTCCGCGATGCTGCAGTGCAGCATGGATTGTCTGGCGGTGCCGCGCAACCGGCCCCCTGTTCCGCCTGCCCCGCGCAAATGACCGGAGACGCGCCCGGCGAAACCGCGGCTCGCGCTCGCCATTCCTGACGAGGCCAACGCCGCGGCGATGTGGCTGCGACGCAACGCAGCATCTTTTTCGCTTTGCCGGCTGGCCACGGTAACTTATCCTTCACCCATCGAGAGACTGCGGGAGGCCACAACATGACACTTGTCCGCAACATCAATCTCTTGGCCGTGTGTGCGGCATTCGCCTTCGTCGGTGCCATCGTCATCGGCGTGTTCTGAGGCCGAGAGGCCCAGGCAGGGGCATGCAGGTCGAGGTTCGAGCCCTCCTCTGAGGGAGGGACGCAGGAGACATGCACTTTCCGGATTTGTAGAGCCGCGTATCAATTTTTGGCGATTTCGGAACGGAATTTTGCAAAATTCGTCGCAAAATTCACGCGCCCCCAACAAGCAATCCTGAGAGGCCGGATGCCGGGGACAACCGGCATCCCCTCGATTCTCGGCTGTTGTCGAGGATCCACCAGTTTCGACGCCCGGGCCTTGCCCCGGGCGTTTGCATGTAGGGTGCGCGCCGGCGGCCCCGCTTTGCCCGAAGCTCCTGCTTTTGCGCGAAAATCTCCGGTCTCCCGGTGTCTTGCGGAAAGGTTCTGTAAGTTTGCCCCGCTACAGTGGCGACTGGGTTGATGGCAAGCGCGCGGCACGGCAGCCGTGCCGCGGCGTTTGCGGGCAGCGGGGGACAGAGTCCATGAGCAAGGTGTCGCGACAGGTCGCAGGCGGCCACTGGACCAGAATTTTTGCGAGCGCGGTTGCAATCGCCGCAAGCGCGGGAACCGCAGCCGCCCAGAGCGCGACAGCCATGGAGATGGCTGCCGATAAGCCCTTGGTTCGACTTGGACTTGAGCTACGAGCGGCGCTTGCCGAGACGCTCGGCGCGGCCACCGCGATGCCTTCGATGATCTCCGCTGCCATTGCCGGCCGCGCCGGGGATAACCCCGACTGGCTGCTGGCGACGCTCGGCGTGCTCGCCGCTTCGCTCATTGTCGGCGGCTTCGCTCTTGCTGCCTGCGAGCGCTGGTTGTTCGCCCGGCTGCTGCCGGCCCGCCCGCCCGAGGCGACGCGGGCGGCCCGCATCAGCCGCCTGATCGCCCGCGCCGTCCTGATGGCGATCGCCGTCGCCGCCTTCTATGCCGCCGCCCTGGCCGCCGCCTTCCTCCTGGCCTCACATCACGCGGCGGGTCGGGTCACCCTGCTCATCGGCCTGCAGAGCTTTGGAATCCTTCTGCTTCTTCGCATCGTCCTGACCGCTGTCCTGTCGCCCGGCAACGCCGGCATACGGATGCTGGACCTCGACGAGGCCAGCGCCGTCAGCCTCTATCGCTGGCTGCTGGCGACCGGCGCGGTCGCCGCCCTCACCATTGCTCTGCACGAATGGCTGGATGCGATGGACCTCGATCCGGGCGGCCACCGGCTGCTGGCGATCCTCTCCGTCGGCGTCACCTGCCTGATGCTGTCGGGGGTGGCGGTGGCCCATCGCGGCGCCCTCGGCCGCCTCGTTGCCGGCCCCGACGCGGACGGGGACAATCGCGGCCGCCGGCTGCTGTCGCGCCTCTGGCTTCCCGTCCTTCTCCTCTATTTCGCTGTTGCCTTCGTCGTCTCCGCCGGCCGGCTTTTGCTGGAGCGCGAGGCCGCCATCGGCCTCGTCGCCGCGCCGGTTCTGGCCGGCCTGATCTGGGCCGCCGCCTATGGCGCGCTGGTGCTGGTCATCGACCGGCTGCTGCTGCCGCGCCTCGACAGTTCCACCCGGCAGGCGCGGCGCAGCGAGGATTTGGCAAGGGCGGAGGAAGCGGCCGGAGAGACGCCGGACCGCGAGGCGGTGCAGGCACAGGCCGCCGCCGAGGCGGTGGAGGCCGAGGGGAGGCGTTCGCCCTATCGCAACCTGCTCGACCACGGGGCGACGATCCTGTCGGCGGTCGTCGCCATCGGATACGTGCTGTCGCGCTGGGGGATAGATCCCCGCGACAAGAGTTCCATCGTCGGCAACCTCTTCGAAATCGGCGTCGTCATCTTCCTCGCCTATATGAGCTATCGGGCGGTGGAACTGACCATCGACCGCCAGCTTCACCGCGAGCGCGACCAGCCGGGCGAGCGCAGCGACGAGATCGAGATCGGCGGGCCCGGCGAGAGCCGGCTGTCGACCCTGCTGCCGATCTTCCGCCATTTCCTGCTGATCACCATCGTGGTGATCGGCGGCATGATCGTGCTGTCGCAACTCGGCATCGACATTGCCCCGCTCTTCGCCGGAGCCGGCGTCGTCGGCCTCGCCGTCGGCTTCGGCGCGCAGACGCTGATCCGCGACATCTTCTCCGGCGCCTTCTTCCTGATCGACGACGCCTTCCGCAGGGGCGAGTATATCGACATCGGTAACGTCAAGGGCACGGTCGAGAAGATCTCGATCCGCTCCATGCAACTGCGCCACCACAACGGACCGCTGAACACCGTTCCCTTCGGGGATATCAAGTATGTGAAGAACTTCTCGCGCGACTGGGCGGTGATGAAGCTGGCCTTCCGCATCACCTATGACACGGACGTCGAGAAAATGCGCAAGCTTATCAAAAAGTTCGGCCAAGACCTGATGGAGCACCCGGAGTACGGTCCAAAATTCCTTCAGCCGGTGAAGTCGCAGGGCGTCACGGCGCTGGAAGATTCGGCGATGATCGTGCGCGTCAAGTTCATGACCCGGCCGGGAGACCAGTTTGCCCTTCGCAAGGTCGTGTATTCCGGCATTCGTGACCTGTGCGAAGCCAACGGAATACATTTCGCCCACCGCGAGGTTACCGTGCGTGTGGCGCAGGACCCGGCCGACCCGCGCCATTTCACGGACGCCGAAAAACAGGCGATCGCCGGTGCCGTTCGCCCGTTGCTGGAACAGCCACCGGTGGCGGACCCGCTGGTGGAAGCCGCCGAAACCCGATAGGCCGGGCCAGGACCCGGTCAGGCGGTCGAAACCCAACCGCGAAGGTGAAGCCGGCATAGAAGAGCGAAATGGCGGAAAATCCGGCCTCCGCCAGCAACACCTCGTCCTCCTGCGGACTGAGCAAGGGCAGGCGCTCGGCCATGGCCGTCGCTGCCCCCTTGCCGTCTCCGGCTCGATCCCTGAGGCCGCCGCAAAGACGGCGCAGCGGGACAACCACAGCCCCCCTCGGCCACGTCTGCGGGGACACTGTGAGGCGCGAAGCCTCACCGTGTCCGCGCCCTCAAGCCGGCGACATGAGGATCACGCCACAGCCGGCCCTCTCCCCATCCGGGCATATCCGCCCTTGCATCTCGAGCGATTTAGGCATAAAGATATCTTTATATCTTCCTGCGATGCTGAAATTCGAGCAGGCCTGCTTTCGAGGATGCGCATGACCACCAACGCCAAGACCGCCCGCACCCCTGCCGCTGCCGCCCCTGCAGCCGGCGAGCCGCTGCTCAGCGCCGAGCAGTTGCTGGCCGGCCTGCGCACGGTCGGCGAGGACACGCGGCTGCGCCTCCTGGCCCTGCTGGCCGATGGCGAGTTGACCGTCAAGGACGCGACCGTCATTCTCGGCCAGAGCCAGCCGCGAATCTCGCGCCATCTCAAGCTGTTGACCGAGGCCGGCCTCGTCCAGCGCTTCCCGGAAGGCGCCTGGGTGTTCTACCGGCTCGGCGACGGGCCGATGGGCGATCTCGCCCGCCTGCTGCTGTCGCGGCTCGATCCGCAGGACGCGGTGCTGGCCGGCGACCGGGTGCGCCTTGCCGCCACCCGCCGCGCCAAGGCCGAGGCCGCAGCCGCCTTCTTCGCCTCGCGCGCCAAGACCTGGGACCAGGAGCGCTCGCTGCATGTGCCGGAAGCGGCCGTCGAGCAGGCCCTGCGCGAGATGGTCGGCGAGCGGCCGTTCCGCTCGCTGCTGGACCTTGGCACCGGCACCGGCAGCCTGATCTCGCTCTTTGCCGGCCAGTATGAGCAGGCACTCGGCCTCGACGCCAGCCACGACATGCTGACCGTCGCCCGCGCCAATCTCGCCCGCCAGGGCCTGCGCAACGTGCAGGTCCGCCAGGGCGACATCTACGCGCTCAACATCCCGGCCGAAAGCCATGACCTGATCACCCTGCATCAGGTGCTGCATTTCCTCGACGACCCCGGCCGGGCCATCGAGGAGGCGGCGCGGGTGCTGCGGCCCGGCGGCCGGCTGCTGATCGTCGACTTCGCCCCGCACGCGTTGGAATTCCTGCGCGACGAGCACGCCCATCGCCGCCTCGGCTTCTCGCGCGAGCAGATGGGGCGCTGGCTGCATGCCGCCGGCCTCGAAGTCACCGAGATCCGCGACCTCAACCCGGAAGCGGGCGAGGCCGACCGGCTCACCGTCACCATCTGGCTCGCCCGCGATCCGCGCATCGTTTCCGATTTCCCAGAACTTAGCCTGACCCAGGAGGTCGCCTGACATGTCATCGCCCGAGAGATTCCGCCGCTTCGAGCTGGACCAGGGAACCGGCGTTTCCGTCTCCTTCGAGTTCTTTCCGCCGAAGAGCGACAAGATGGAAGCCTCGCTCTGGTCGGCCGTCCAGCGGCTTGAGCCGCTCGGCCCCTCCTTCGTCTCGGTGACCTACGGGGCCGGTGGCTCGACCCGAGAGCGCACCCATCGCACCGTCGAGCGGATGGTGAAGGAGACCCGCCTTGCGCCGGCCGCGCATCTGACCTGCGTCGGCTCCTCGCGCGCCGAGGTCGACGAGATCGTGCGCGGCTACCACGAGATCGGCGTGCGCCACATCGTGGCCCTGCGCGGCGATCCACAGGAAGGGCTGGGCGCCATCTACCAGCCGCACCCGCAGGGCTATGCCTATGCCTCCGACCTGGTGGCCGGCATCCGCCGCGTCTCCGACGATTTCGAGGTGTCCGTCTCCGCCTATCCGGAGCGCCACCCCGAGAGCCCCGACTGGGCGGCGGAGATCGACAACCTGAAGCGCAAGGTGGACGCCGGCGCGAGCCGGGCGATCACCCAGTACTTCTTCGACAACGACCTGTTCGAGACCTTCCTGGAGAAGGTGCGCGCGGCCGGCATCACCATCCCGATCGTTCCGGGCATCCTGCCGATCGTCAATTTTGAGACGACCATGGTGTTCTCGGCGAAATGCGGCACCTCGATCCCGCACTGGCTGGCGCGGCGCTTCGCCGGGCTCGACCAGGACGCGGAGACGCGCAAGCTGGTCGCCTCGGCGGTGGCCAGCGAGCAGGTGCTGGACCTGGTTGACCGCGGCGTCACCGACTTCCACTTCTACACCATGAACCGCGCGGACCTCACTCTCGCGATCTGCCACATGCTGGGCCTGCGCCCGGCCTCTCTGGAACAGCAGGCAGCCTGAGACCGATCATGCAAGACAAGACCAAGACAGTGGCGTCGGCCCTTGCCGCCGCCGCCCGCGACCGCATCCTGATCCTCGACGGCGCCATGGGCACGATGATCCAGGCCTTGAGGCTGGACGAGGCCGGCTATCGCGGCGAGCGGTTCAAGGACTGGCCGCAGGACGTGAAGGGCAACAACGACCTGCTCAGCCTGACGCAGGGCGAAGCGATCCGCGACATCCACATCGCCTATCTGGAGGCCGGTGCCGACATCGTCGAGACCAACACCTTCTCCTCCACCACCATCGCCCA
This sequence comes from Stappia sp. TSB10GB4, assembly GCF_900185745.1. Taxonomy (NCBI): domain Bacteria; kingdom Pseudomonadati; phylum Pseudomonadota; class Alphaproteobacteria; order Hyphomicrobiales; family Stappiaceae; genus Stappia; species Stappia sp. TSB10GB4. Next base: position 17,315 of record NZ_FYAV01000066.1, read on the forward strand.
GGCCGACTACGCCATGGAGGAGCTGGCCTATGAGCTCAACCTCGTCGGCGCAAAGCTCGCCCGCGAGGCCTGCGATATTGTCACGGCCCGCGATCCCTCGCGCCCGCGCTTCGTCGCCGGCGCGCTCGGGCCGACCAACCGCACCCTCTCCATCTCGCCGGACGTCAATAATCCGGGCTATCGCGCCGTCAGCTTCGACGAGATGAGGGAAGCCTACGCGCAGGCCGTGCGCGGCCTGATCGACGGCGGCTCGGACATCCTGCTGGTCGAGACCATCTTCGACACGCTGAACGCCAAGGCCGCCCTCTTCGCCATCGACGAGGTGCTGGAGGAAAAGGGCGTCAGCCTGCCGGTGATGATCTCCGGCACGATCACCGACCTGTCCGGCCGCACCCTGTCCGGCCAGACGCCGGAGGCCTTCTGGTACTCGGTGCGCCATTCCAGGCCGTTCTCCATCGGCCTCAACTGCGCGCTCGGCGCCAGGGAAATGCGCGCCCATGTGGCGGAGCTCTCGCGCGTTGCCGACACGCTGGTCTGCGCCTATCCCAATGCCGGCCTGCCGAACGAGTTCGGCGAGTATGACGAAAGCCCCGAGGCGATGGCCGAGCTGGTCGGCGAATTCGCGGCGAGCGGCCTCGTCAACATCGTCGGCGGCTGCTGCGGCACCACGCCCGACCACATCCGCGCCGTTGCGCAGGCCGTTGCCGGCCATGCCCCGCGCAAACCGGCCGAGCCGCCGCGCCGCATGCGCCTGTCGGGCCTCGAGCCCTTCGTGCTGACGCCGGAGATCAACTTCGTCAATGTCGGCGAGCGCACCAACGTCACCGGATCGGCCCGCTTCCGCAAGCTGATCAAGGAGGGCAACCACGCCACCGCGCTGGAAGTCGCCCGCCAGCAGGTGGAGAGCGGTGCCCAGATCATCGACGTCAACATGGACGAGGGCCTGCTCGACTCCAAGGAGGCGATGGTCACCTTCCTGAACCTGATCGCCGCCGAGCCGGACATCGCCCGCGTGCCGGTGATGATCGACAGCTCCAAGTGGGAGGTGATCGAGGCCGGCCTGAAATGCGTCCAGGGCAAGCCGGTGGTCAACTCCATCTCCATGAAGGAAGGCAAGGACGCCTTCATCGCCCAGGCCAAGCTGGTGCGCCGCCACGGCGCGGCGGTCGTCGTCATGGCCTTCGACGAGCAGGGCCAGGCCGACACCCAGGCCCGCAAGACCGAGATCTGCCGGCGCTCCTACGAGATCCTGGTGAACGAGGTCGGCTTCCCGCCCGAGGACATCATCTTCGACCCGAATATCTTCGCCGTCGCCACGGGCATTTCCGAGCACGACAATTACGGCGTCGATTTCATCGAGGCGACCCGCTGGATCCGCCAGAACCTGCCGCATGCCCATGTGTCGGGCGGCGTGTCGAACCTGTCCTTCTCCTTCCGCGGCAACGAGCCCGTGCGCGAGGCGATGCATTCGGTGTTCCTGTACCACGCGATCGCGGCCGGCATGGACATGGGCATCGTCAATGCCGGCCAGCTCGCCGTCTATGACGACGTCGATCCGGAGCTGCGCGAGCTCTCCGAGGACGTGGTGCTGAACCGGCGCGCCGATTCCACCGACCGGCTGCTGGAGATCGCCGAGCGCTTCCGCGGCCAGGGCGGCAAGCAGAAGGTGCAGGACCTCGCCTGGCGCGAGCGCGCCGTCGAGGACCGCCTGTCCCACGCGCTGGTCAACGGCATCACCGACTATATCGAGGAAGACGTCGAGGAGGCCCGCGCCAAGGCCGAGCGTCCCCTGCATGTCATCGAAGGGCCCTTGATGGCCGGTATGAACATCGTCGGCGACCTGTTCGGCGCCGGCAAGATGTTCCTGCCGCAGGTGGTGAAGTCGGCCCGCGTGATGAAGCAGGCGGTCGCCTATCTGATGCCCTACATGGAGCAGGAAAAGCTCGAGCAGGGCATCGAGGACATGCCGAGCGCCGGCAAGATCCTGCTCGCCACCGTCAAGGGCGACGTCCACGATATCGGCAAGAACATCGTCGGCGTCGTGCTCCAGTGCAACAATTTCGAGGTGATCGATCTCGGCGTCATGGTGCCGGCGGCGAAGATCCTCGAGACGGCGCGCAAGGAGAAGGTCGACGTGATCGGCCTGTCGGGCCTGATCACCCCGTCGCTGGATGAGATGTGCCACGTGGCGGCCGAGATGGAGCGCGAGGGCTTCGACCTGCCGCTGCTGATCGGCGGCGCGACGACCAGCCTGATCCACACGGCGGTGAAGATCCACCCGAACTATCGCCGCTCGCAGGCCGTCTATGTGACGGACGCCAGCCGCGCGGTCGGCGTGGTCTCGAAGCTTTTGAACAAGACCGAGCGCGACGGCTATGTCGAGGCCCTGCGTGCCGACTATGCCAAGGCGGCGGAGGGGCATTCGCGCTCGCGCGGCCAGTCCCGCCGCACCAGTCTGGAGGAGGCGCGCAAGAACCGCTTCCGCCCGTCCTTCGACAGCTACCGGCCGCAGCGCCCCTCGTTCCTCGGCATCCGCCCGATCGAGGTGCCGCTGGAGGACTTGGTCGAGGTGATCGACTGGACGCCGTTCTTCTCCACCTGGGAGATCAAGGGCAGCTATCCGGCGGTGCTGACCGACAACCGCTACGGGCCGGCCGCCAGGGCGCTCTACGACGATGCCCGCAAGATGCTCGCCGAGATCGTCCGCGACCGCCTGCTGCAGCCGAAGGGCGTCGTCGGCTTCTGGCCGGCGGCCGCGCGCGGCGACGACATCGTGCTCTACGAGGACGAGGAGCGCACCGGCGAGCGCGCCATGCTGCACACGCTGCGCCAGCAGATGGCCCGCGCCGAAGGCACCCGCGCCAATGTGGCGATGGCCGACTTCGTCGCCGACGAGGCGAGCGGCATCGCCGACTGGGTCGGCGGCTTCGCGGTGACCTCCGGTCATGGCGAGGAGGAGTTCGTCGCCCGCTACGTCAAGGCCGGCGACGACTACAACAAGATCCTCGCCCAGGCCCTGTGCGACCGGCTCGCCGAAGCCTTCGCCGAGAAGCTGCACCAGATCGTGCGCACCTCGCTATGGGGCTATGCCCCGCAGGAGGAGGCCAGCGTCGAGGACCTGATCGCGGAGAGATACCAGGGCATCCGCCCGGCGCCGGGCTATCCGGCCCAGCCGGACCACACCGAGAAGGGCACGCTGTTCGAGCTGCTGGACGCGACGCGAACCGCCGGCATCGAACTGACGGAGAGCTACGCCATGTGGCCGGGCTCCTCGGTCTCCGGCCTCTACTTCGCCCATCCCGACAGCCACTATTTCGGCGTCGGGCGCATCGAGCGCGACCAGGTCGAGGACTATGCCTCCCGCAAGGGCTGGGATCTTGCCACCGCCGAGCGCTGGCTTGCCCCGATCCTCAACTACGATCCGCTGAAGCTGGAGGCGGCGGAGTAGTCCGCAGCCTTGCAGCACATGCTGTGAAATGACAGCGGGCGGGACCCTGTTCCCGCCCGTTTTCCGTCTTGTCAGGTCTTCGCGCTCGCCGGTCAGGCGACCCGGCCGTGCCACTGGCTGAGCAGCAGGCGCGCCGAGTGCGGCTTGATCTCCCGATAGCGGACCAGGATGCGCGCGCGGTCCTGCGCCCGCAGGCGGTAGCGCCACGGGCCGACGGTCAGCAGCTTCTCGACGGTGGACGGCGCAAGATCGGAGGCCTTGGCGACGATCAGGAACGGATCGGTGTCCGTGCGCATCATCCAGTGCTTCGCCTCTTCGATGCCGATGTCGCCGATGATCGCGAAGGTCGCGACCGCCTCGGGAAACCGGTCTTCCTCGGCAAAGCGCAGCAGCGTCGCCTCGTCGAGGCCGGGGCCGCGGGCCAGCGCATAGACCCGGCCGATCGCCGTCTCGAAATCGTAGCGGCCGAGCCAGAACTCGTTGGAGAGCTTCTGCGCGGCGACACGGGCGGCACGCGGGACCTCGCCGCCCTCGGACGTGCCGGCGTCGAACAGGCGTGCGCGCACCCGTTCGCTTGCCAGCGCCGCCAGTGTCGACACCGCCTGTTCGTCGAGATCGTCGCGATCGGCAAGCGCCATCTGCAGGTCCTCGTCGAGACCCGAAGCCGTGATCAGGGCAAGCGCGCCGGCGCTCGACAAGCTGGCGCCGTCATTGCGCGCCACCGTGCGGCGGACGACCAGATTGCCGGTCTCGACCAGCACGTCGGTGACCATTTCCGACAGGATCTCGCGCGCCGCGATCGCCAGCTTGTGGTCGTCGCCGCGGGTCATGACGATCTCCACCAGATCGCTGTCGCGCAGCACCGTGGACTTCTCCAGCACCGGGCGGGCGACGGCGATCTCGTCGCCGGCAAGCCGGCGAATGGTCTCCTCCGGCGCCCGCCGCAGCGAGGCGAGGCGACCGGCGATGAAGGCGCGGGCCTGCGTCTCCACCATGTCGGAGAGCCGCACCAGCACCGAATCGTAGACTTCGATCTGCTCGTCCGAACATTTCTCGGAGGTCAGCGAGAACAGCGTCGCGACATTGCACGCAAGTTCGTTGCGCCGCGCCATATTCGGCTCGTTCGCAAGGGCCTCGAAGTTTACGAGCTCGGTATTTGGCATGTTCGACATTGCGATTTCCCCGACCAAGAGACCTGATCCGGCACGGGTAGCACGATTCGAATAAACAAAAGGTCGCCGAGATCCTTTAATTACTTATGTTGTTTTGAGATTGATTTGGATAAAATTTGAATATAATGAAACGCCCCGAAAAGAGCGGAGGGGCTCGACGGAAATACGTGAGCCCGCAAAGCAAAAAGACGACGAGGCCGCGCTGCGGCCTCGTCTGGTTCCGTCGATGGGGTGTTTGCAAGAGGGGCCGGCCAAGAAGAGGGGTCGCCAAGAGGGGCCGCCGCAGCGCGCTCGCCATTGGCGGCCCGCTCCGGCATGTGCCCCCCGGACCGTTGCGGCGGGGGCGGCACATGCCGGCGGCGGATCGTCAGGCGGCGCGCACCTTGTGCAGGAAGCTGTCGACCTGCCCTTTCAGCCGTTCGGACTGCTGCGACACTTCGCCCGAGGCCGACAGGACCTGCGCGGCGGCGGCGCCGGTGTCCTCGGCGGCCTGGCTGACCCCGCCGATGTTGCTGGACACTTCCGTGGTGCCGGTGGCGACCTGCTGGATGTTGCGCGCGATCTCCTGGGTGGCGGAGCTCTGCTCCTCCACCGCCGAGGCGATCACCGAGCCGATCTCGTTGATCCGGTCGATCACCTTGGAGACGCTGCCGATCGAGGTCACCGCCGTGTTCGTCTCCGCCTGCATGTGGGAGATCTGATCGGCGATCTGCGACGTCGCCCGCGCGGTCTGCTCGGCGAGTTGCTTCACCTCGGAAGCGACCACCGCGAACCCGCGTCCCGCATCGCCCGCCCGCGCCGCCTCGATCGTGGCGTTGAGGGCAAGCAGGTTGGTCTGGTCGGCAATGTCGTTGATCAGGCCGACGACCTCGCCGATGCTCTGGGACGCCGCGGCAAGCGACTGGATCCGATCCGAGGCGGTCTGCGCCTCGGTCACCGCCTGCAGCGAGATCTGGCTGGAGCTGCCGATCTGCTGGGCGATCTCCCGCACCGAGGCGGACAGTTCCTCGACCGCCGAGGCGACCGACTGCACGCTGGCCGCCGCTTCCTCGGACGCCGCGGAGACGGCCGTCGACTGGGCGCTGGTCTCCGCTGCGGTTGAGGCAAGGGTGTGGGCAGCGGTCTGCAGCTCGGTCGAGGTGGAGGCGAGCCCCTGGACGAAGCCGCCGACGGCCCGCTCGAACTCATCGGCGAGATTCTGCATCATCTGCCGCTTCTCGGCCTCGGCGCGCGCCTTCGCCGCCTCCTGCTCGCGCTCCAGCGCGATCTTCTCGATGGCGTTCTCCTTGAACACCTGCACCGCCCGCGCCATCTCGCCGATTTCGTCCTTGCGGCTGCGCGCCGGGATATCGCAATCGACATCGCCGCCGGCAAGGCGCGTCATGGCCCGGGTCATCGCCAGCACCGGATTGGCGATCTGACCGCCCAGCACAAGCGCCATCGCTGCACCGATCAGCAGGCCGCCGATACCGGCAATCGCGACGCCGAACTCCGCCGCCAGCAGCTCGTCCGCGACCTCGGTCTCGATCTGCTGCTCGGCCGCCGCCGCCCGCTCGCGCAGCATCCTCAGGTCCTTCTGCAGGATGCGGGTCTGCTCCAGCATCTCGCCATGGACCAGTTCATCGATCTTCACCTTGTCTTCCACGGCCTTGGCAAAGCTTGTGCGATAGGTGCCGAGAAGCTCGGTCATCTCCGCATGCAGTTCCCGCTCGCGCGGGGTCCGCATGGTGCCGCCGAGGCGCTCGAGTGCCTGCCGGACGGCGTCGAAGTCGCGCTGCGCCGCGTCCAGTCCCTTGCGGTCCTGGTAGCCGAGGGCGATGTTGGAATTGAGCTGCGCGCTGAGGCCGTAGCGGATCGCCGCCTCCACATGGAGCCTCGCCTCCTCGTTGCCTTCGGCCATGGCGATCTTGAGGATCTCGTCGAGATCTTCCATGAACTTCGCCGCGCTCGGCATCATGGTCTTCTCGACCTGCTGGAGATAATCCTCGGTCAGATGCCGCGTTTCCTGGAAATCCTTGGTATAGACCGAGACCGCCTGCTTGGCCTCGTCGAACAGCCCGCGCCAGCTATCGTCGACGATCTTCCTCTCCGCCTCCGCCATCAGCGCGTCGAGCTTGGCGATCTCCTGCGTTGCGACCTCCGCCAGTTCCGCCTTCGAGGAGACGGAATATTCGCGCACCGCCGCGTCGAGGCGCAGGAACTCGGCCTCCACGGCCGCCATGGCGGACGCAGCCTCGACATTGGTCTTATAGGCGCCGATGCGATCGGACGTCCCGAGGAAGGTGATAAAGCTGTAGGCCGACACTCCGATCAGGATCGTCAGCACCAGGGCGAACCCGGAGAGTATCTTGTACTTCAGCCGCATGTTCGCGAAAAATCCAAGTCCCATGTCATCACCTCTCGGACGATTGCCTTAACTGCCCGCTCGCAAGACCCGAATACGGCATTCGCGAACAGATCTTTCCCCACTCACCCTGCGGAACAATGTGGTGCAGATCGCACATCCTCGTAGGAGGCGCTAGGTAATTTTCACGGGGTTGAATTAATGAAACTCTAATTCGGCAATGTAACTAGTCACATGACCAAAATTTAATCTTTTGTTTTCAACCCTTAGTGCGTAGACGCCGGGACCCTTCTTCTCCTGTCAGGTGGTCGCCCGACGCTACGGAAGGCTCCCAAGCCCAGTCGATTCGACCGGTGCCGCCCGGGAGGGGCCACCGGCAAGACCGCCCCGCGCCCCGCGCAAATGGTATACCTGTGCGGACCTTGGACTGAGGAGACAGCCGTGACCGACACGTGCGCAGATGAAATGATGGCACGACCCGGCGAACAGGCCTTCGACCACGACCCGGCGCAGGGGCCGTTCGACGCCGGTCTCGTCTTCATCGGCCATGTGGAAACACCCTGGACGCGGCGCGCCGACTGCCCGCGCAACGGCCGGGGCAGCGACGCGGTCTGCCGCGTCCGGCTGAAGCCGGAATACCGCAGGGGGCTGAAGTCGGTGGCGGACTGCAGCCACCTGATCCTGCTCTACTGGATGCATCAGGCGCGCCGCGACCTTGCCGTGCTCGCGCCCGGCTTCGCCAGCGAGACCCATGGCTGCTTCGCCCTGCGCGCCCCGGTGCGGCCGAACCCGGTGTCGCTGTCGGTGGTGCAGGTGCTGGAGATGACCGAAGACGGTTTCCTGGTGCGCGGCCTCGACTGCCTCAACGGCACGCCGCTGATCGACATCAAGCCCTATTTCGCGACCACCGACAGCGTACCGGAGGCGCGGGTAGGCTGGCGCGAGCGCCTGAAAGACGCAGAGGTGGTCAGCCCACCGGGCGACGCCTGAACGACAGCGCCCGCATCCGCACCCACTCCCCTGCCCCGCGGACCAGGCGGGCGGCCGGCCGCTCCACCCCCACGGTCAGCAGCAGCGATACCAGCGCGACCCCGGCAAGGATCACCGCCGCCGAGCCGGCAAGGCCGATGACCGGCACCAGCAGGAAGAAGCCGGCATAGCCGACATGTTGGTGCAGCAGATAGAAGGGATAGGTGGCCCGCCCGGCAACGGTGACCGGACCGGCAGGCAGCCAGGGCGCCTGCAGCCGCGTTGCCAGCGCGAGGACGACGAGCGAGACAGCAACGATGCCGCCGACGGCAAGCGGCGGGAACGGCTCGCCCCGGTAGACCTCGACCAGCCCGCCGGCGAACAGCACCGCGGCGGCAATGGCCTGCACAAACGCCGCAAGCAGCACCAGCCTCGCTCCCGCCTCTCCGCGCTCGCATGCCCGCAGCATCATGCCGAAGGCGAAGAAGCCGGCGAAATCGGTCAGCAGCACGCGGCGAAGAACATCGCTGCCGATCACCGCCTGGTCGAGTGTCGCGACGGCCAGCCAGGCAAGGGCGAGAAGCACCTGATGGCGCGACCATAGGCCCGCGAGCATCAACAGCCCCACCCAGCCGTAGAACAGGATCTCGGCGACGATGGACCAGTAGGCCCCGTCCATGAAGGGCTGTCCCAGAAACGGCGACAGCATCGTCAGGTTGGCGAGATATTGCGGCAGCGACAGGGGGAAGCCGAGCGCCGGCACCGCAAGGGTGACGAGCGCGGTCAGCGTCATCGCCACCACATAGACCGGCCACAGCCGGGCGACCCGCGCCACCGCGAAGGTGAAGGGGTCGCGCCCCTCCGTCGAGATCGAGATGACATAGCCGGAAATCGCGAAGAAGACCGAGACGCCGAGATAGCCGAACCGCGCCCAGTCTCCCGGATCACCGGACCCGCCGGCCGGCCCCGCCTCGCCGGTGACCTGCATGCGAAAGCCGTAATGGAACCAGGCGACCGCCGCGACGGCCACCACCCGCATCACGTCGAGACCCGGCCGCCGCGCAGCAGCGCTCATTGCATCCACTCCCCTCGCCTCGGCCCGGAGTATCGCCTTTTCCGGTTAAGGGAGTTGAAATTCCACGGCCACCTTGATCAGCGTCAATCGCATTGAAGGCCGGCGCCGATAAGCTTATCCAATGACGATGATCACGCTTCGCCAGTTGCGCTATTTCGATGCGCTCGCCCGTCACCTGCATTTCGGCCGAGCCTCGGAGGCCGTCGCCGTGTCGCAACCGGCGTTGTCGATGCAGATCCGCGAGTTGGAGGCGATCCTCGGCGTTGCGCTGGTCGAGCGGCGACCGGCCGGCATCCGCCTGACCGCCGAGGGACAGGAGATTGCCCGCCGTGCCCGGCGCATCCTGTCCGAGGCCCGCGATCTTCTCGACTATGGCCGCCATGCCGGCGAGGTGCTGAGCGGGCCGCTTCGGCTCGGCATCATTCCCTCCATCGCCCCCTATCTGCTGCCGCGCATCCTCCCCGCCCTGACCCGCGCGCACCCGCAGGCCGAGTTGCAGCTCCGCGAGACCCTCACCCAGGCGCTGGTCGGCGAATTGCAGCAGGGCGAGTTGGACGTGATCCTCGCCGCCCTGCCGGTCGCGGGGGCGGATCTGGAGACCCGCTCGCTGTTCCAGGACCGGTTCCTGCTCGCCGTGCAGTCGCGGCCCGATCTGGACGAGCGCCGCCGCGTCGACCCGCGCGACGTCGACGGCGCATCGCTGCTGCTGCTGGAGGAAGGCCACTGCCTGCGCGACCAGGCCTTGAACTATTGCGAGGGGCTGCGGCCGGCGGCGCGCACCGGCTTCGGCGCCACCAGCCTGTCGACGGTGATGCAGATGGTTGCCGCCGGCTACGGGGTGACCTTGCTGCCGGAACTGTGCGCCTCGGTGGAGGTGCGCGACGAGCGGGTGGCGCTGCTGCGCTTCCAGGATCCGCAGCCGCAGCGCACCGTCGGCCTGGTCTGGCGGCGCTCCTCGCCGCGCAAGCGCGATTTCGAGGCGCTCGGCGCCTGCATCCTGGCCGCCCTCGGCCCCGCCGGACAGCCGCTGCCGTCGCCTGCGGCCGAAATCTTCGCGCCGGGATCGCATGCCGATGCCTGACCGGTCGGTGCGCGGCGACGGGACGGCGGTTGCCGATGGAGTGCGGCTGGTGCTCGATCTGCTGGACGGCCAGCACCGCGCCGGCTTCCTCATCGATCCCGCATCGACTGTCTGTGCCTGCAACCGGACCGCGGAGGGACTGGCCCGCAGCGCCCCCGGCCTGCTCGCCGGGTCCGACAAGACCTGCGCCGAGGCCAGCGCACCGCGTCTCGAATTCGCCGACCCGGCCATGCAGCGCGGCCTTGTGCGGGCGCTCGCCGAGCTTGCCCGCGGTGCCGGGCCGCAGGCCTTCGCCGCCTCCACGGCGCAGGCGGACGAGCGCACCGGGCCGCTGCCGGGCGCGCATCCCCCGGCACTTGCCGAGGTACGCCGGGTCGGCAGGGACATGCGGCTGCTGGTGGTGACACTGCTGGACGGGCACATTCCGGCGCTCGAGGGGCGGCTGCGGCTCGTCTTCGGCCTGACGGCGCGCGAGGCGGCGGTGGCGGCCGAACTCGTCTCCGACGCGGGCGAGGAAACCATCGCCATCCGCCTCGGCATCAGTCCCAACACGCTCAGAAGCCACCGCAAGACGATCTATGCGAAGCTCGGCGTCGGCAGCCGCGCCGGCCTCGCCGCCCTGCTCTGCCGGTTGCCATGAGGCAGGCAGGCACGGAGACAGGCGGATGACAGCGGGAGCGGCAAAAGCGGGGGGAACCCGCCGCCAGAAGGAGATGCGCAAGGCCTTGCGGGCGAGCGTGCCGCGCATCCCTTTCGCCGATGCCGAGCCGGTGCTGGCCGGGGCGCTCGCCCCGCATCTGCGGCACCTGCCGCCCTCCGTCGCCGTCTGGCTTGCCCTCGTCGCCCATGTCCGCCATGCCCATAGCGACTATGACGCGCTGCTCGACGAGGGCTACGAGCGCGATGCGGCCCGCCATTTCGCGCTCCCCTCGATCAACGACACGCTGCTCGACTGGGGATCGACGCGCCAGGTTACCGGCGAAGAGGAGGAGATCGGCGAGGACTGAGGCCGAACCCTCAGCGATAGAGCCAGTGCTCGGGGATATGCGCGGTGACCGCCTCGCCGGGCCGGATGACGCCGGGGCGTTCCACATAGGCGACGAGACCCCGGCGGCGGCGTGCCGTCTTGGGGAACAGCAGGTCGATGCCCTCGCGGTCGGGATAATGCTCGCCGATGGAAGCTCCCGCGATCCGGCAGGGCATGTTGTCGCCGTCGACCCGCAGCACCGCACCGCCGGCGAAGACCAGGCGCGTGCGCGGCGGCACCAGCGACAGGCGCGGCAGGCCTTCCAAGAGGACATTGCCGCCGATCCACTCCGCCTCGATGCGCGGCAGGCCCATGTCGGCAGCGACCTCGGCCAGTTCCTCGGCGGACAGGATCGACACCTGCCGCTCGTTGCACATCTCGGTGCCGCGCGGATACCAGGGCTCGCGCGAGCCCGAGCGGCGGGTGTGACCGACGTGACGTCCGCCGGGAATGCCCTCGAAACCAAGCTTCAGCGCCGCCGTCCAGGTGGTGCGGAAATCCTCCGGGTCCTGGTTGGCGAGCACCTTGACCGTGGTGGCGGCAAGCTTGCGAGCCGGCACGCTCTGCAACTCGTCCATGTGCTCGCGTCCGAACAGATCCGCCATCGCCCACCTTCCTGTCTCGTCCCGCGGGCGGACACCGGCGGGGACCTGAAGGAATACAACGAGTCTTTCCGGCGGGAAAGCCGCAGCCCGCCGGGTCGCCGGGCGCTCAAACCAAAACGGCGGCGCGAGTGCCGCGCCGCCGTCCGCTATCTGTCGGCCGTGTCCGCTGCTTCAGCGCGTCAGCGGTTTGTACTTGATGCGGCGCGGATCGGCCGCATGGGCGCCGAGGCGGCGCACCTTGTCCTTCTCGTAGTCCTCGAAGTTGCCCTCGAACCACTCCACATGGCTGTCGCCCTCGAAGGCGAGCATATGGGTGGCAAGACGGTCGAGGAACATGCGGTCGTGGCTGATGACCACGGCGCAGCCGGCATAGTTCTCCAGCGCGTCCTCCAGCGCCGCCAGCGTCTCGGTGTCGAGATCGTTGGTCGGCTCGTCGAGCAGCAGCACGTTGGCACCCTGCTTCAACACCTTGGCAAGATGCACGCGGTTGCGCTGGCCGCCGGACAGGTTGCCGACCTTCGCCTGCTGGGCCGGGCCCTTGAAGTTGAAGGACGAGCAATAGGCGCGCGAATTGATCTCCTTGCCGTCGAGATAGATGATCTCGTTGCCGCCGGAGATTTCCTCCCACACCGTCTTGTTCGGGTCGAGCGTGTCGCGCGACTGGTCGACATAGCCGAGATGCACGCTGTCGCCGATGGTGACGGTGCCCGAATCCGGCTTTTCCTGTCCGGTCAGCAGCTTGAACAGGGTCGACTTGCCGGCGCCGTTCGGGCCGATGACGCCGACGATGCCGCCGCGCGGCAGCTTGAACGTCAGGTCCTCGATCAGCAGGCGGTCGCCGAAGCCCTTGGAGACGTTCTCCAGGTCGATGACATTGTTGCCGAGCCGCTCGCCGACCGGAATGAGGATCTGGTCGATGGTCGGCAGACGCTCCTCCTGCTTGGCGAGCAGGTCCTCATAGGCGCGGATACGCGCCTTGGACTTGGTCTGCCGGCCCTTCGGCGACATGCCCATCCACTCGCGCTCGCGGGCGATGGCGCGGGAGCGGGCCATGTCCTCGCGGCCCTCCTGCTCCATGCGCTTGGTCTTCTTCTCCAGATAGACCGAATAGTTACCCTCGTAGGGAATGCCCTGGCCGCGGTCGAGCTCCAGGATCCAGCCCGTGACATTGTCGAGGAAGTAGCGGTCGTGGGTGATGATCAGCACCGAGCCCTTGAACTCGCGCAGGTGCCGCTCCAGCCAGTGCACCGTCTCGGCGTCCAGGTGGTTGGTCGGCTCGTCGAGCAGCAGGAGGTCCGGCTCCGACAGCAGCAACTGGCACAGCGCCACGCGGCGCCGCTCGCCGCCCGACAGGTTGTCGACCGGAGCGTCGGACGGCGGACAGCGCAGGGCCTCCATCGCCATCTCGACCTTGCTCTCCAGGTTCCACAGGTCCTCGGCGTCGATGATGTCCTGGAGCTGGGCCCCCTCTTCCGCCGTCTCGTCGGAATAGTTCATCATCAGTTCGTTGTAGCGGTCGACGATCGCCTGCTTGTGGGCGACGCCCAGCATGACGTTCTCAAGGACCGTCTTGGTCGGGTCGAGCTGCGGCTCCTGCGGCAGGTAGCCGATACGTGCGCCCTCCGCCGCCCAGGCCTCGCCGGTATACTCCTTGTCGAGGCCGGCCATGATCTTGAGGAGCGTCGACTTGCCCGCGCCGTTCGGGCCGAGGATGCCGATCTTGGCGTCCGGGTAGAAGGACAGGTGGATGTTGTCGAGGACCTTCTTGCCGTTATAGGCCTTCGACAAACCATGCATGTGATAGATGAACTGGCGCGCCATAGGTGCTTGCCGCTCCATTCTGGACATGAGGGGAAACTGGCCGCTTCTTAGTCGATGGCGGCCTTCGGGGCAAGGGAAACTCCCGTGGCGCGCGCCCTCGCCGTGCCGTACCGGCAGGCGCGCCGCTCCCCGCGTTTACGTCTCGTTCACCCTCTCGCCCCATGCTGGCGGCGGGCTGGGTGCTCAGAAGGATTCATGTCATGCGTATCCCGAGACCGGCCGGTCTTGCCGGCATTCTTGCTCTTTCCCTGCTTGTCGCCGCCTGCGGCTCGAACCGGTTCGAGCGCGGCGTCACGGGCGGCGCCATCGGCAGCGCGGCCGGTGCCGGCGTTCTGGCAATTGCCGGCGGACCGATCCTGGTCGGCGCGGCGGCCGGTGCCGTGGGTGGTGCCGCCATCGGTGCGCTCACCAACGAGTGCCAGATCGACCTCGGACCGCAGCGCCCGAACAACTGCTGAGGCGCCGGCAGGCGCCCGCGGCACCGCTCCCAGACCCCATTCCTTCCGCGAAACGGACACGCCGCGGAACCGGCACGCCGATGGCGGAGGCCGGTTCCGCGGCTTTGAACTTGCGCGGCTCACGCAAGCGCCTGACTTCGCGCGCTCTTTTCCGATGAATCCATCGGCGCTTGGATATCGCCATCAAAGAAAGTCATTGGTAAATATTGCGATACTAAAAGTATCCATAAAACATCTCCCGCAATCAGGACATATTTTAGCCAGATACGAAAGGACAATACCGGCTGCACGGTCGAGGCGACACCGAGCAGCAACGGGACGGACAGAGATTTGCTTGTTCCGCAAAACACCCGCCAGGGCCTGTTCAGGCGCCTGAAGAAAAACATCCTTTTCCTGCATGTGCCGAAATGCGGCGGATCCTTTGTCGAGCAGACCTTCCTGCCCTGGATCCTGAAATGTCCCTCGCGCCGCCTGCGCGAGGCACGCGGGCACCTGACCTGGTGCGAGTATGCCGGGGTGTTCACCCGCAACGGCATCGATCTCGGCGCGATGCATGTCTTCACCGTGGTTCGCAATCCCTGGGCCTGGCACGTCTCCTGGTTCCATTACCTCAAGCAGGATCTCGGTCGCGGCCGATCCGGCATGCCGACGGAAGTGGAGCTGTTCCAGGACTACGACTTCTCCGACTACCTGCGCTGGCTGGCGGACGACGACGCCCCGACCTCGCCCTCCCGCTACATCCGCAAGCAGCAGATCGACTACCTGACCGACGAAACGGGCCGGATCGCCGTCGATCGCGTCCTGCGGCAGGAATGCCTGTGCGAGGACCTGCAGCAGATGGCGAGCGACCTCGACCTCGCCGTCACCGTCTGCGACCGCCGCGCCAACGCCTCCGCCCACGGTCACTATCGCGACTATTACGACGACTTCGGCATCGACCTGATCGCCCGGCGCCACAGGGACGACATCGCGACCTTCGGCTACACGTTCTGAAGCCTTACGCGGGGTGGCTGCGGACTTGCAATTCGCCGCCCAAGCTGCAATGGCTCAGCCGGGGCCCGTGCGGCCCCGGCCGTTTCCGACACCATCCGCGAGTTCACGATCCCCAATGGGCTTCAACCTGATCCGCTTCGTCCTCGACCCGCACTACCGGGCCGTCAAGCGCTGGAAGCTCGCCAAGGGCGACGCGCGCCTGCTGACCGATGTGCCGCTGGACGCGGGCTCGCTCGTCGTCGATGCCGGCTTCTACAAGGGCGATTTTTCTGCCCGCATCTCGCAGAAAGGCTCGCCGAAGGTGCTGGCCTTCGAGCCGGCGCCCGAATTCTGCGAACGCGCCAAGCCGCTTCTCGCCGGCCTGCCGAACGTTACGCTGGACTGCGCCGGCCTGTCCGACTTCAACGGCACCGCCAAGCTCGTCTACGACAATGACGGCAGCAGCACCCAGCGACAGCAGGAGGGCGAGAGCGTCGAGGTGCATCTGCGCCGCGCCGCCGACGTGGTGCGCGCCGCCGGCCAGCCCGTCGACCTGATGAAGCTCAACATCGAGGGCGACGAGTATCCGGTGCTGGAGAACCTGATCGCGGAAGGGCTGATGGGCGAGGTGCGCCACCTCATCGTCCAGTTCCACCTGATCGACGGGACCAGCCGCGAGCGCTATGCCCGGATCGCCGAGGGCCTGTCGAAGACCCACGATCTCGCCTGGCGCTATCCGTTCGTGTGGGAGCGCTGGGACCTGCGCGAGACCGCCTCGCCGAGCAGGTAGAGCCGGCGGCGAATGCCGTCGCTGAAGCGCAGCCGGCGGCCGTCGAGATGGCCGACCGTGCGCGGATGGCCGTAGGCCCCATAGAGATAGCCGCCACCGACATAGCGGCAGAGGCCGCCTTCCAGCCCGACCGAGCTCCCGTCCGGCCTCTTCAGCAGCGGCAGAACCACCTCGCGGTAGCGCGCCGTATCGAGAATATGCGGGTTGTTCGAGCGTCCGCTGATGCGGCAGATCGGGAAATCGGCATCGCCCGCCGGCTCCACCCCGAGGTCATAGGCGGCCGGCCGGTTGCGCCGCTTGTTGAAGCGCAGGTAATCGATGCCGCGAGCGCGCATCTCTTCCAGCATCCGGTCGAGCGAATGAGGGATGCGGCTCTTCACGAAGACGAAATCATGCTCGAGCTGCATCGCATAGGCGCCCTCGCCGACCTCCAGCGACCGGGCGAAGCCGTCGAGCATGCCGTTGGTCCGCACCAGCTCGAAGGGGATGTCCGGCAACGCCTCGCGGATCGTCGCCACCCAGGGCTCGAAGCGATCCGGATTGGGGTTTGGGTCGATGAAGATCCGGGTGACGATGCGGTGCCGGCTCTCCCAGCCGAACGTGTCGAAGAACGAACGCACCGCATGCTGGGCCAGACAGTGGGACGGGTCCCGCGAGGCCACGTTGGTGAAGACGTTGAGGTTGAAGACCTCGGACTTCATGCGGACTCCATGCTTGCTTTCCCGCTGCGCCGCCCGTAAGCGTGGCGCGTCCCGATCCGTTTCGCAGCCTTATAGGTGGCCCGCAGTGTCAAAGCCAGTCCCTCGACGCTGGATGAAGCGGCTGGACGCCGTGCTGATGCCGGCCCCCTATCGGGCGCTGGCGAGCCGGCTGATGCTGCCCGCCTGGCCGCGCACCCGCCTTGCCGACAACCGCATCGCGCGCCTTGCCGAGGAGACGCAGGTCCTTCCCGGCGACGCCGGCACCGACCGGCTGGGCTGCCTGCGGCTCGAGGGTCCCTTCGATGTCGATCCGCTGTCCGGCCTTCTCTTCGACGACGCCCGCCTTGTTGCTCCCCAGCCTGGCGAGGAGCTGCTGCCCTGGCCGCCGGCGCGCCCCGACGTCACCCGGCGGCTGCGGATGAAGCCGGTGCTGCGCGAACCGCTGACCGTGCTGCATCACGGCGGCGAAGGCTCCTTCGCCGCCTTCTGCTCGGACGTGCTGCCGCGCTTCTTCGCGCTCGACCATCTCGCCCTGCCGCAAGACCTCTTGGTGGTGGTGCCCGTGTCCATGGGCATGACCGACCATGTCCAGGACGCGATCACCGACGGCATCTTCCGCCCGCGCCCGGTGGAGCTGATGCGCACCGGCCGGGTGACCCGCGCCGACACGGTCTTCGTGGTCGAGCGCCCCCTTGCCCATGCCGGCATCCTCGCCCGCATCGCGGAAAAGCTTGCGGCCGTCTATCCCGACGACGGCGCATCGGTGGAGCCCGCCGATCTCTTCCTGTGCGAGGGCGGCAAGGCGCGGGCCGAGCGGCTGGCGGCCGGGCTGCCGGAACTGCGCGAGGCGGTGGCGAGCGGGCGTCTCGAGGTCGCCGATCCGCGCGACCTGCCCTTGCGCGCGCTGGTCGCCCGGCTGCGGCGAACGGCCGGGCTCATCGCCCCGTCCAGCGGCGAACTGTCGGCCGCCGTGCTGGCCGGCGGCGGCTTGACGCGGCTTGTCGAGATCGCCGACCCGTTCCGCCCGGCCGACCCGCGCCCGGCGATCATCGCCGCCGGGCTCGGCCTCTCGCTGGAGCGCCTCAGCGCCCGGTGATGCCGGAAAAGGCGTTCAGCCGCGCTCGAACAGCGCCAGATGCAGCCGGTCGGCGGCGCGGCGCAGCGGTCGCAGCGCCTGGGTGAGCCGGCGATAGGGCGCGCGCGCCGGCGGGCGGATCGGCTCTGCCTCGGCCAGCAGCGACGGCGCCCCCTCCCCCCGCCCGGCGACGAGCCGGTCGAGCACCGGAAACACCTGGTGCTCCTCCATCAGCCGGCGACGGTTCTCCCGCATCGCCTCCTGCACCTCGACCCGCGCCACCGGATCCGCCTCCAGCACCGCCAGCAGCGTCTTCAGCGCCGTGTCCGGGCGGGTGATGTCGAGCGCGGTGAAGCCGAGCGGATCGAAATAGCTGTCCAGCTCCGGCCCTCCCGCCACGATTGGATAGGCGCCGGCCAGCAGCGGATCGGCCATCTTCTCGGTCCAGCAATGCGGATCGAGATTGTTCTCCAGCACCAGATGGTAGCGGTAGCCGTCGAGGCCTTCCGCCTTGTCGGCGACCTCGCGAAAGCCCCGCCCGTAGATGTCGAGCCGGGCGCCCAGCGCCGCCTTGGCCCGGCGCAGGAAGCGCAACCGGCGCACCTGGTTGCGGTTGAGCGTCTTGGTCGAGCAGACCGCCGAAATCAGCCCGCGCTCCGGCGCGCAGGGCACGTCGGGCGCCGCAAGCTCGGCGAAGCCGAGGCGCGGCATTCCGCCGGCCGAGGCGCCGAGCCCGGCGCCGTAGAACCAGGGCGAGGACGGCTGCATGTGGAAAGCTTCGCCGTCGAAGCCGGGCAGCGGCGAGGAGGTGACGGCGATGCCGAACTGCGAGATGAAGGCCGGATCGTAATGCTTGATCGACACCGGCTCGGGCAGGAAGACGATGCGGCGCGCGCGCGGCAGGCGGGTGGCGAGCCCGCGCGGCGGCTGGTCATAGACCACCAGCCAGTCCGCCCCCTCGCCGGTGCCGCTGCCGGGCACGAGGCGGATGCCGCCCCAGCGCCCGTCGCCGTCCCGGCTCTGACGCAACAGGAAGTCGAAGGTTTGGGCGGTGGCGAGCTGGATGACGGTCATGCCGGGAGGGCCATGCGCTGGATGTTCCGATGACGATGCCGGCGCGGCCACCGGCTGTCCCGCAGCGATAGCGCATCGCGGCCCCTCGGCATAGTCCGCAATGAGTGGCCCGCAAAGAGGCGACCGCCGCCCGCGGGGTCCGCAAGGGAACCCCCGCCGGACGGCGGTGTCGGCGCGGACCGCGTGGGAGGCGGCCCGCAACCGGGGTCAGCGCATATAGGGCGACACGCAGATCCGCCGCGGTCCGTTATACGGCTGGAACGTGTTGTCGTACGACCGGTAGGACCGGTAGCGCTGGCTGCACCAGGCGACGTGCTGCCTGGGCAGGACCAGCCCGCGCCGCGGCGGCGGTGCCACGGGATAGCGGGAGCCGTAATAGCGCGGCCCGTAATAGCGCGGCGGATAGACGGGACGCGGGCGGTAGTGATGCGGCCGCCCGCGATGCCAGACCTTCTCGATCTGGCCGTCCTGCCGGACCTCCGGCGTCGCAGCGATCACCGGCGCCAGCGCACTGGCGGCGGTGGCGGCGGTGGCGGCTTCGGCTGGCGCACCCGCCCCGAAGCCGATCATAGAAGCAACGGCTATGGCGGCCGCTGCGCAAGTCTGTCTGAAACGCATGGTCCTGTCTCCTCTCGGCCTTGCGATCCCGGTTCGCCGCCCCACCACCAGACACTGCCGGAGGGGAGCGATCCGGGCGATTGCGCGGGGGCCTTGCCGGTCTCCGCGGCACAAGCTGGCGCCTTCGCGCCGCACACCATCGCGATCAGCGATCATGATGGATCAACAGTAGCTCCGCGAGCGGGGCAGGACTGTGACGCAGATCATCCCGGCGCCGTTCCTGCCGAAAACCCGTTCGCAAAACCCCTTCGTCCCGGTCGGAGTTCCGCGTCTCTTGCCATTTGTCGCTTCTTTCTTATATTAACGACAAATGACAGGAGGCAGCCATGCCCGCACTTCATCCCGTAACGCCCGCCAGTCCCGACCCGGCAGCAGGCCCCAATCCGGCATCGGCGTTTTCCGACGCCGAGATCCGTGCCATGCAGCGCGCCGTGGTCGCGCTTTTCGAACGCTGGGGCCTCACCGACGACCAGGCCAGCCGCCTGCTCGGCGACATCTCCGTGCGCACCTACCAACGCTGGAAGGCCGGCGCGCCCGGCCGCGCCGGCATCGACCTTGCCGAGCGCATGTCCAACCTGCTCGGCATTCACAAGGCGCTGCGGCTGCTGTTTCGCGATGCCCAGCGCGGCTATCGCTGGGTGACGCGCGCCAATGCCGATTTCGGCGGGCGTTCGGCGCTGGAGGTGATGCTGGACGGACGGATCACCGATCTGATGCGGGTGCGCCGCTATCTCGACGCCCGCCGAGGCCAGTGGTGAGGGGCCAGTGGTGAGGGGGCCAGTGGTGAGGAGCCAGTGGTGAGCCTGTCTGCCGCCCTGCCGAAGGGCCTCGCCATGACGCGGCTCGTCTGGCCGCGCTACCACCGGCTGATCGGCTCCGCCTATCCGCCCATCGACCTGTTCGAGGACATTGCCGACCCGGCCGACTGGGATTTGCTCGCCGCCGCCGAGGCCAGGAGCAACCCGCGCGTCGCCGAGACCATCGGCGCGCTCGACCTGGTCGCTCCCGAACGGCGGGTGAGCGGCCCCGGCGCCTCCTATGTGATGGCGCCCTTCACCCATGTCTCGCCGGAGCGCAAGGGCCGCTTCCACGATGGCAGTTTCGGGGCCTTCTATGCCGCCAACGCCTTCGACACGGCGCTGTTCGAGGTGATCCACCACCAGGGGCTTTTCTATGGGGCGACGGACGAGGCGCCCGGCTGGATCGCCGACATGCGCGAACTGGTCGGCGAGATCGATGCGAGCCTCGTCGATCTGAGGACATCGGGACAGGATGCAGCCGGGGCGGACACCGCCGCCCTTCTCGATCCGGACGACTACGCCGCCTCGCAGGCCTTCGCGGCGCGGATCCGGGCGGCGGGCTGTGACGGCATCGTCTATCCTAGCGTGCGCCATGCGGGCGGCGAGTGTTTTGCCGCCTTCCATCCGGATGTGATGTCGGTGCCGCTGCAGGCAAGCCACCTCACCTGCCACTGGGACGGCCAGCGCATCGACATGGTCAAGATCCACGACCAGCGTCAGGCCGAGCGGGCGGGCCAGGTCTTTAGGATCGAGGCCTGAGCGGATCGAGACCTGCGCGGCTCGTCTTCCGCCTCACTCCTGGGGCCTCACTCCTGGGGTCTCACTCCTGGGGCACATGCGGATCGGCGAGCGCGTCGCTCGGCCGGCTGACCGGCACGGAGGACTTCGACGTGCGCCGCGACAGGGCCGCCTCGCCATCCCGCTCCAGCAGGCGGCGGAAGGCGAGATGCATGCCGCCATCCGAATAGGACGGCGGGTTCAGCGCCAGCCCGTTGGAAATCAGCGACTGCATCGCCAGCCGATCCGCCTCGGCCTTGCTGGCCACCGCCGGGTCGGCCTTGTCGACCGTCGGCGGACAGGCGGCAAGCGGGTCCTTCGGCTCGCCGCCGACGAACTCCTTGTCGAACACGTAGCGCCCGCCGCACATCGACACTTTCGGCGCCCGGCGGGTCACGTGGAAAATGTCGTAGCCGCGCTTCAGGTTGCTCCAGAACGCGAAATTGGGGTTGTCGCGATGCTTGGCCATGTTGGCCGGCGTCATCCGGAACGGGAAGACCTGCACCTGGAACGATCGCTGCCCGCCCTTCAGCGCCTCGCGCACCACCGGATAGATCTCCTCCACCCCCTCGTCGGTCAGCGCGTAGCAGCCCGACGACGAACAGGCGCCATGCACCATCAGCGCGCTGCCGGTATAGCCGAGCGCCCGCTCCAGCCGGTTGGGGAACCCAAGGTTGAAGGCCAGGTGATATTGCGAGCGCGGATTCAGCAGGCCGACATGCACGTCGTAGAAGCCCTCCGGCGCCTGCCGGTCGCCCTGCTTGCGCTTGGGCCCGAGCGTCCCCGACCAGCGGCAGATCGGATAGGTCTTGAGCAGGGCGTAGCGGCCGGTGCGGTCCGTCTTCCACACCTCCAGCTCGCTTTCCTGCTTGAAGATGCGCACCAGCACGGGCGCCGACGGCGACATCGATTTTTCCGACATGGCCGCCAGGAGCTTGGCCGGAATCGGCTTGGAGCCCCTGCCGTCATCCGCGTAGTCGCTGGACACACACCCGCTCAACAGGGCCGCGAGCATCACCAGGATTGCCGCTTTCGCTGCGTTCAACATCTTTCGCTTGCCAGGATCTCTTGCGCGCGCCCCACCCGCCAACGGACGATCAGTCTCGCCCGTCACGGTTAACGACTGGTTGCCGGAACTGCAATTCGCGATTACGTGAACTTGACCCGGCACGCGTGCGACGGCCATATCTCCAGAAACTGGAGCTGTGCGATGTACTCGATTGGTGATCTTTCGCGAAAGACCGGCGTCAAAGTGCCGACGATCCGCTACTATGAACAGATGGGTCTTCTGGCGGCCGCCGGCCGGACGGAAGGCAACCAGCGCCGCTACGACGCAGCCCATCGCGACCGCCTCGCCTTCATCAAGCATGCCCGCGACCTCGGCTTCACGCTGGAGGCGATCCGCGAACTGCTCGACCTCAGCGGACATCCCGAACTGCCCTGCACCCATGCCGACGAGATCGCCGCGCGCCAGCTCGACATCGTCCGCGACAAAATCGCGCGGCTGCAGCGGCTGGAGGGCGAACTGGCGCGGATGGTCGGCACCTGCCACGGCGACAACGTCAGGGATTGCTACGTGATCCGCTCGCTCGCCAATCACGAGATGTGCAGCGCCGACCACTGATCCGGCGCGCCCGCCCGCCTCGGCGACACGCGCAGGCCGGCCTAACCCCCTTGATCCTCTAGTCGCTAGAGGTCCTATGGTCCTGCTCCTGACCAACAGGAGTTGACCGCATGAGCGTGACCGACCGCCTCACCCGCTTCCGCGTGGACGGCATGGACTGTGCCAGTTGTGCCGAGAAGATCGACCGCGCCGTCCGGCGTCTGCCCGGGATTGCCGATGTCCGCGTGTCGGTCGTCGCCGGCACCCTGACCGTGACCCATGGCGAGGAGGCGGACCTTGCCGGCCTCGCCCGCAAGGTCGACAGCCTCGGCTATCGCGCCGTGCCGCTGGACGCCCGCTCGCCGGCCGAACCGGGCGCGCCGGCATCCACGCCCTGCTGCGGCCACGACCATGATCACCACCACCACGCCCCTGACCACGCCCCTGACCGCACCGCCGCCGAGCCGCGCGGCTCTCACCACCACGCGCCGCTCGAAGGCCCCTGGTGGCGCAGCGCCAAGGCGCGGCTGACGATCCTGTGCGGCCTGGCGCTGGCGGTGGCTTTCGCCGCCGCGCAGCTCTTGCCCACAACCGCGTTCTGGGCCTTCACCCTCGCCATGGCGGTCGGCCTCGTGCCGATCGCCCGGCGGGCGCTGGCCGGCGCAATGAACGGCAGTCCCTTCTCCATCGAGACCTTGATGACCGTCGCCGCCGCCGGTGCCGTCGTCATCGACGCCGCCGAGGAAGCGGCGGTGGTCGTCGTCCTGTTCCTGATTGGCGAATTGCTCGAGGGCATTGCCGCCGGCCGCGCACGCGCCTCGATCCGCGCCCTTGCCGAGCTGATGCCGAAGACCGCGCTGCTGGAGCGCGACGGCGAGACCGAAACTGTGCCGGCCGACAGTCTTGCCGTCGGCGCGGTGGTGCTGGTGCGCCCCGGCGACCGGATCCCGGCGGACGGCACCGTGCTGTCCGGGGAAAGCGCCGTCGACGAGGCGCCGGTGACCGGCGAATCCGTGCCGAAACGCAAGGAGCCGGGCGACACGGTCTTTGCCGGCACCGTCAATCAGGACGGCGTGCTGCGCTTGGAGGTCACCGCCGCGGCGGCCGACAACACCATCTCCCGCGTCATTGCCCTGGTCGAGGAGGCGCAGGAGTCCAAGGCCCCGACCGAGCGTTTCATCGACCGCTTCTCGCGCTATTACACGCCCGCCGTCATGGTCGTCGCCGCGCTGATCGCCGTGCTGCCGCCGCTCGTCGGCGGGGCTGAGTGGGCTACCTGGATCTATCGCGGCCTTGCCGTGCTGCTGATCGGCTGCCCCTGCGCCCTCGTCATCTCGACCCCGGCGGCCATCGCCGCCGCCCTGTCGGCGGGCGCCCGCCGCGGCCTGTTGATGAAGGGCGGCGCGGTGCTGGAGGGGCTGGGGCGGATCGACCGCGCCGCCTTCGACAAGACCGGCACGCTGACGGAAGGAAAGCCCAAGGTCACCGACCTCCTCGGCCTTGCCATGGATGAACGCGAGGTGCTGCGCCTTGCCGCCGCGCTGGAAGCCGGCTCCAGCCATCCGCTGGCGCTGGCGATCCTGGCGCGGGCGCAAGCCGACGGCATCAAGGTCGTCGCCGCTTCGCAGGCCACCGCGCTGGGTGGGCGCGGCGTCGCCGGCATGCTGGAGGGGCGGCGGCTGTTCCTCGCCTCCGCGCGCGCTGCCGCCGAGACCGCGCCGCTGGACGCCGCGCTGACACAGCGGATCGCCGCCCTCAACGATGCCGGCAAGACCGTCTCCCTGCTGCTGGTCGACGGCACTATCGCCGGCCTGTTCGCCCTGCGTGACGAACCGCGCGAGGACGCCATCCAGGGGCTCGCGGCCCTGCGCGCCCTCGGCGTTGAGGCGGTCATGCTGACCGGCGACAATGCCCGCACCGCCAGTGCCATCGCCAGATCGCTGGGGATCGAGGCCCATGCCGACCTGCTGCCGCAGGACAAGCAGCGGCTCGTCGGCGACATGCGGGCGAAGGGTTACCGCGTCGCCAAGATTGGCGATGGCATCAACGACGCCCCGGCGCTTGCCGCTGCCGATGTCGGCATCGCCATGGGCGGCGGCACCGATGTCGCGCTGGAGACCGCCGACGCCGCCATCCTGCATGGCCGCGTTACCGACGTCGCCGACATGGTGGCGCTGTCGCGCGCCACCATGCGCAACATCTGGCAGAACATCGGCCTCGCGCTCGGGCTCAAGGCGGTGTTCCTGGTCACAACGGTGCTCGGCATCACCGGTCTGTGGCCGGCGATCCTCGCCGACACCGGCGCGACCGTGCTCGTCACCGCCAATGCCATGCGGCTGCTCGCCTGGCGAGGCGCCTATCGGCTGCCGAAGTGATCCGGATAGAGCCCGCGCCAGAAGTCGCAATTGGCATCCGCCCACGGGTCGAAGACATGCACATTGCCCGGCTCGAAGCGCATCGCCGTCTCGCCCTCGGCAAAGCGCTTCCAGTCCGGGATCTGCGCCGCTGCCGGATCGCCGTTACGGATGAAGCCGACCCAGCTTGCCATGATCTGCTCGCCCAAATCTGCCGACGCCGAGGAGGGCGACGGTGCCGACAACGCCGCCGTGTTGGAGAAACCGGGGAAGAAGACGTTGAGCTCGGACGAATGCGCCGCTCCGAGGTCAAAGCCTGGGTCCGGAGCGAGCGGCATGGCGACGCCGAGCACCCTCACCCCGCGATCGGCGAATTCCCACTGGTAGACCGGAACGTGCCGCGACATCAGCCGTGCCGATTCCACATAGAGGCAACGGTTGATGCCGACATCGGGGCGGAAGTCGGTCATCGCGGTGGCCAGCGCCACCGGCGCGGAGGAGAACCGCTCGAGCGGATAGCGCGCAAGGACCTCGGAGGACGTTTCGCCGTAGAGCGCCTCGATCGTCTTCGTATAGGTGTCGGCGGTGTAGGTCGCACCGGCCTGCACGTCGTATCCGACATAGAGCCGCAACTCGTCCCGGGTGCCGCCGTTGAGCACCGGCACCTGCACGAAGCGCCCGGTGTCGAGCGCCTCCAGTCCCTGCCGCGGCACGGTCTTGGTGCCGTAGGGCGGGGCGAAGGCCATCAGATCGCCGGCCCCGGCCTTGTCGCCGGCCGCGATCAGCACCTGCGGGTCCGTCGCGCGCAAGCATTCCAGCGCGGTGACCGGGTCGGCGCAGCCGGCTTCCTGCGCGACGCGCTCACCGAAGCTGTTGCGCTCCTCCACGCTGCGCAACTGAAAGGCGCAGGCACCGCTCTGCACGATTGCCTTGTGGAACAGGCCGGAGGTTTCCTCCGGCGCGATGAGATGCATGCACACCGAGGCGGCACCCGCGGATTCGCCCGCCAACGTGATGTTTTCCGGGTCGCCGCCGAACGCGGCGATATTGTCCCGCACCCAACGCATCGCCAGGCGCTGGTCCTCCAGCGCGAAGCCGCCGTTGATCTCGGCATCGAAGGCGGGATGCGGCATGAAGCCGAACACGCCGAGCCGATAGTTCATGGTGACGACGACCGCATCGGCCGCCAGCGCGAGGCGGTCGAGCCGGTAGAGCGCACCCGAGCCGCCGACGAAGGCCCCGCCATGGATCCACACGACGACCGGCCGCTTGGTCGTGCCCGGATCCTCGCCGGTATGGGGCAGGGAGATGTTGAGCGCCAGGCAGTCCTCGTTGTCGCTGCGCTCCGTCAGGCCGTAGCGCGCGGCCTGGGCGCAGTCGCCCTTGAAGTGCATGGCCGGCAACACGCCGTCCCAGGCAGCCGCCGGCTGCGGCGGGGCCCATCGCCCCTCGCCTCCCACCGAGGCACCATAGGGAATACCGCGAAACTCCAGCGCACCGTTGCGCACGAAGCCGGCCACCTTGCCGCCGCTGGTCTCGACGATGGCCGCCTCACCCCAGTGCGATCCGCCCTCCTGCTGCGCCTGAGCGCAGGCAAGACCGGGAAGCAGGAGAACGCCCAGCAGCGCGGGCAGGCCGGAGAGAGAAAAACGCATCACGAACTCCGTCAGGAATGGAATCGGTCGAATGCCGGACGTGCAGCCCGGTGATTTTGAGATCTGTAGGCCGGGCGGAAAAGTGCGTGCTTTTCCGGAGGCAACCGGCGGACGGGGGCGACCGGGTGCGTTCGCCAGAACTCTTTCTGGAGCGCTCTTTCTGGAGGGCGCTTGCTGGGGACGCAAGCCGCCGCCCGCGCATCGCAGGCGGCGGCCTGTCGTACCGGGTGTCAGGCGGCCGACGAGAGCAGGTTGGCCCCACCGGCGATCAGCAGGATCAGCCCGAACAGCAGCATCACGGTGATGCCCAGCGCCACGATCGAGGCGACTGCAGGCTTGGCGACGAGGACGGCGAACAGTCCCTCCTCGCGCGGCTTGGTGAAGATGATGGAAGCGATTGCGGCCGTGAACATGGCCAGTCCGGCAAGAAACTGCATGGTGATGTCTCCGCTGCGGCGCGCGCTCGCCTTGTGCGGCACGACCGCGAAATCTCTCGAAAATCTGTTGGCGGCCGCAATTGGCAGCCGTGAGAGGATTTCAGCGGGAAACGGGAGGCGCTCGGGGGTGGTGTGCCCCGGTCGGGCGGCTCGGCAGCGCGGGACGGACGGCGGCGGTCCGGCGCGGCTCCCAGCCATGCGGGCCGGCCGCCGCCGGCGGACGGGCGACGATGGCCGCATCCAGGTCGCCGCCGAGCGGCGTCGGCATCGCCAGCACCTGCCGGCGCTGGTCGGGTGTCCCGTCCGGCAGGCCGGCGGAGAGGGAAGGAAAGGCGGATCCGGCCTCGTCGAGGACGATCAATGCCAACGGTTGCGACGGCGCGGCACGGGCCCCGTGCGGCAGGGCCGCCGCCCATGCGAACAGCACCGCCAGGATCGCGATCAGCCATCGCGCCGGGCGGAGCGGGCATGCGGCATCCGGTCCGTGTGTCGTCATCGTGCAACGCTACACCATCGCCCGGCGAAACACGACGGGAATAGCGAGCCCTGCGTAAGCGGAACAAGGCCGCGACTGCGGCCCGGGCTTTCGCCCGCCCCCGCGGAGCCGGCGAACGCAGTGAGGTTTGCGTGAGCGAGAAGATGGTGGGCCCGGCAGGACTCGAACCTGCAACCAATCCGTTATGAGCGGACGGCTCTAACCATTGAGCTACAGGCCCATACCGCCGGCTGACAAGGGACGAAAGGTCCGCCTGCGCGCGGCGCGATCCTTCCTATAGCACCTCTTCGGGGGCTTGCAAGGCGGGGCGTGCCGGGCGACAAGCAGGAAGCTGCGCAACCCGGTGTGGGGACCGCATGCGAGCAGCAGGACCCTCGCAACGGGGAGCCTCGCAACAGGGAGCCTGGCCACAGGGAGCCTCATGCCGCAATTTCCGCTCCTGGTCGCCTCGACCCTGATTTCGGTCTTCCTGTTCGGCTGGCTGCTGGTTCTCGGCCGCTCGCTGCTCATTCCCTTCGTCATCGCCCTCCTGGTCTGGTATCTGATCGTCGCGCTGGCCGAGGCGATCCGCGCTATTCCACTCGGTCCGCTGCGCCTGCCCGGCTTCATCGCCCTGCCCGCCGCGCTGGCGGTGATCTTCACCGTCTCAGGGATGGCCGTCGACATCGTCGCCGCCAACCTGCGGGAACTCGCCCGCGACGCGCCCGTCTACCAGGCCCGGCTCGACCAGGTGCTGCAGACTGCCTCCACCTGGGGCGGGCTCGCCGATCCGGTGCAACTGCGCGACCTCGTTCCCGACAATGCCCTCAACCGAGCGATCAGCGCCGGCGCCAACGCCATCACCCAGATCGCCGGCTCCGCCTCGCTGGTCTTCATCTACGTGCTGTTCCTGCTGCTCGAGCGCTCGACCTTCGACCGCAAGATGGCGCGGCTGTTCTCCTCGCGCGAGCGGGCGGAGATCGCCTTTCTGATGCGCGAGCGGATCACCGGGGCGCTGCGCCATTATCTCGGCATCAAGACCGCCGTCAGCGTGCTGACCGGCAGTCTGACGGCCGGCCTGCTGACGCTGCTCGATCTTCCCTACGCGGCGCTGTTCGGCTTCATCGCCTTCGCGCTCAACTTCATCCCGACCATCGGCTCGCTGATCTCCGTGATCTTCCCCAGCCTGCTGGCGCTGGTGCATTTCGACACGCTGACCCCCTTCCTGGTGATCAGCCTCGGCCTCGGCACCATCCAGTTCCTGATCGGCAACTTGCTGGAGCCGCGCTTGATGGGCAACAGCCTCAACCTGTCGGGCCTGGTGATCATGCTGTCCCTGTCGTTCTGGGGAGCGGTGTGGGGCGTCACCGGCATGCTGGTCTGTGTGCCGCTGACGGTGATGGTGCTGATCATCTGTGCCCAGTTTCCGGCCTCCCGGCCGGTCGCCGTGCTGCTGTCCGCCGACGGCGAGGTCGGCGAGCCGATGGTGGCGCGCGCGCTCGATCCACCGGCGCCCCCCACGCTCCCCGAAGCGATGCCGCCCGAAGCGGCACCGCCCACGCTCCCGCGGTAACTTGCGGCTTTCGCCTCCCCCTCGCGCCTCCCCCCGCGCCTCCCTCCCCGCACCCCCCCCCGCACCTCCTCTGTCGCGCCGGTGCCTGTGCCGGCGCCGCCCGGGCAAGGCGCTACAACTCGACGTTATAAGCCACTGCATCGCCATCCTTGACGCGAAACGTTTGGTCAGCTTATGAAACGACATAAACCTGACGCCATTCGGTAGACTAATTCGGGAATGTCGGCTCCATCATTCACAGAACAATGACACGCTTGCGGGCGCCGTTCGACTTAAAGTCTTTCGCGCTCTCCTTAAATATCCAGGAGGAAACGTTATGAATATCTTAAGGGCAGCGGCAGTCGCCATCATGACGATTGGCGTGAGCGCGCTTCCGGCTCTCGCAGAGATCGATACGGTGACCCTGCGTCTTGCGCATGTGGTTAACGAACAGGACGGGTTCCACGCCGCCGCGACGAAGTTCAAGGAGCTGGTTGCCGAGCGGTCCGACGGCAAGATCACCGTCGAGATCTTCCCCAATGCCACGCTGGGCGACGAGCGCACCCTGCTCGAGGGCATGCAGATCGGCACCGTCGACATGGGCGTGATCACCAACGGCCCGGTGTCCAACTTCCTCGAAGAGATGGCCGTGTTCGAACTGCCCTTCCTCTTCCCCTCGCCCGAGGCCGCCTACAAGGTGCTTGACGGCGAGATCGGCCAGGAGCTGCTCGACCGCCTGTCGGAGGTCAATCTCAAGGGCCTCGCCTATGCCGAGCGCGGCTTCCGCAACCTCACCAACTCCAAGCGCCCGGTGAACAGCCCGGCCGATCTCAGCGGCCTGCGCGTGCGCGTGATGGAGAACCCGGTCTATATCGACAGCTTCCGCCAGCTCGGCGCCGATGCCATTCCGATGGCCTGGACCGAGGCCCTCACCGCCATGCAGCAGGGCACGATCGACGGCCAGGAAAACCCGGTCGGCGTGGTCTACTCGTTCAAGCTGAACGAGACCCAGACCAACATGACCATGACCCGGCACACCTATGCCCCGGCGCTCTTCGTCATGGGCATGCCGAAATGGAGCGAGCTGTCCGGCGAGACGCAGGAGATCGTCCGTCAGGCTGCCCAGGAAGCGGCCGAATACGAGCGCGCGCTCAATGCCCGCCTTGAAGGCGAGCAGCTTCAGGCGCTCAAGGATGCCGGCATGACCGTGATCGAGAACGCCGACCTGTCCGCCTTCTCCGCCGCCGTTCAGCCGGTCTACGAGAAGTACGGCGAGAAGTTCGGCGACTACCTGCCGCGCATCCAGGAGGCGCTGAAGTAGGATGCTGGCGCGGTTGGCGTGGATTGACCGCCTTCTGGGCGAGGTGCTCAAGCCCGTTGTGTTCGTGGGGATGGCCGCGCTGATCGCGGTCATCACGCTCCAGATCGTCTCGCGGGTGTTCTTCACATCCGTGAGCTGGACAGAGGAAGTCGCCCGCTTCCTGCTGATCTGGATCACCTTCCTCGGCGCCACGCTGGCCTACCAGCAGGGGCGGCATATCGCGGTGACGCTCATGCGCGACAACCTGCCACCCGCGTTCAAACGGATCGTGACGGGGGCAGCGCTCCTCGTCACGATCGCCTTCCTGGTCGCACTGGCCTGGGTCGGCTGGCGCTATACGATGCTGCAGAGCTTCCAGAAGTCGCCTTCGCTGCGCCTGCCGATGAACTACGTCTATGTCGTCATGCCGATCACCGCCGCGTTGATCGCCCTCCTGTCATCCATCGACCTGATCCGGCTCCTGGCCGGACGAGGCGTGCGAGAGCCGCATTCTGAGATCGAGGCGGAGATCGAACCCCAGGTGCCAGCGAAGGATCACCGGGCATGAGCCTCGTTCTCTTCGGGCTGTTCGTCCTGTTCCTGCTCATGGGTCTGCCGGTCGCCATCGTGATCGGCGCGGCCACCATGACGGCCCTTCACATGGCCAACACCTCGCTGATGGCAGTGCCGCAGCAGATGTTCTCCGGCATCAACTCCTTCGCCCTCGTCGCCGTGCCGATGTTCATCCTGGCCGGCGATGTCATGGCGCAGGGCGAGATTTCCAAGCGTCTCGTGGCGTTTGCCGACAGCCTTTTCGGCTTCATCAAGGGCGGGCTGTCTATCGTCTCCGTCTTTGCCGGCATGTTCTTCGCCGCGATTTCCGGCTCGGGCGCGGCGACCACCGCCGCCGTCGGCGCGAGCCTCGTTCCCGAGCTGAAGCGCAAGGGCTACGATCCAGCCTCGGCCGCCTCGCTGATCGCCGCCTCCGGCACCATCGGCGTTGTCATCCCGCCCTCCGTGCCGATGATCATCTACGCGGTGATCGCGCAGGAATCGGTCGCCAAGCTCTTCCTCAACGGCTTCATTCCCGGCGTCGCCATGGGCGTGGGGCTGATCATCGTCGCGCTCATCCAGGGCCACCGCCGCGCCTATCCCCGCGGCACGGCGCTGAACCTGCGGACCATCTGGCGCAGCTTCGTCGCCGCGAGCTGGGGCCTGATGGCGCCGCTGATCATCCTCGGCGGCATCTTCTCCGGCATCTTCACCCCGTCAGAGGCCGCCGTCATCGCGGTGAACTATGCGATCCTGATTTCCTTCGTCATCCATCGCGACATGACGCTCAAACGGCTCTACGACATCGTGATCCGCGCCGGCGTCACCACTGCGGTGATCATGTTCGTGATCGCCGCCTCGTCGGTTCTCAGTTGGACCCTGTCAAGCTGGCAGGTGCCGGGCCAGATCGCCAGCGCTGCCCTGTCGCTGTCCTCCAACCCTTACGTCCTGCTGCTGCTGGTCATGGCGGTGATCCTGGTCGCGGGCGTCTTCCTGGAGACCGCCTCGGCGCTGATCATCCTGACCCCGATGCTGCTGCCGCTCGCGGCCCAGCTCGGCCTCGACACGGTGCATTTCGGGATCATCATCGTGGTCGGCCTTGCCATCGGCATGGTGACGCCGCCGGTCGCCATCAACCTCTTCGTCGCCTCGAGCATAGCCGGGCTGCCGATCGAGCGGATCGCCAGGGCAGTGCTGCCGTATCTGGCGACCCTGCTCCTGGTCTACCTGCTGATCGCCTTCGTGCCTTTTGTCTTTTGAGCGGGTGCGGGCCGAGCCCGCACCCATCGGCGCAAGCCCGGCGCACCGCGTTTCGGCTTTGCCGGCGCACCGCATTCGCAATGACCCGAAAGAACCCGAAAGCCACCGGAGAAGCGCCTTCCGTCCGCCGCAATTGCTCGCGAAGGTCGCGCCGTTCCGCTTTCGCGCCCGAGGGCTGCGGCGGACCTGTACCGCTTTTCAAGGAGAGATTTCATGACCCCGCTCCCGACCGCCGCCCGCCTTGCTTTCGTCGGCGCGCTCGCCCTTGCCGCCGCCACCCTGCCCGTGCGGGCCGCGGAGACCCCGCGCATCGCCACCATCGACATGGTCGGCACCGGCGTGGTCAGCGCCGCGCCCGACATGGCGGTGATCACCAGCGGCGTCGTCAGCGATGCCGACACCGCCGCTGAGGCGCTGGCCGCCAACACCAAGGCGATGACAACCGTCATCGCCCGCATCAAGGAGGCCGGCATCGAGGATCGCGACATCCAGACCTCCGGCTTCTCGGTCCAGCCGCGCTACCGGCAGATCAAGAGCGCGAGCTATGAGGACTATCGCAGCGAGGTCGTCGGCTACCGCGTCAGCAACAATGTCGGCGTGCGCGTGCGCGACCTTGCCAAGCTCGGCGGGCTGATCGACGTGATGGTGCGCGACGGCGCCAACCAGATCGGCGGCGTCAGCTTCATCGTCAGCGAGGAAGGCAAGCTGAAGGACAGCGCCCGCAAGGAGGCGATGGCCGATGCGATCCGCAAGGCCGAGATCTATGCCGAGGCGGCCGGCGTCAGGCTCGGCCGGGTGCTCTCGGTCAACGAGCAGGACTTCGGCGGCCCGCGCCCGATGATGATGATGGCGCGCAGCGAAGCCAAGATGGACGCCGCCCCCGCGCCGATGGAGGCCGGCGAGAGCTCGCTGGAGGTGCGCGTCAACGTCACCTGGGAACTGGTCCAGCCGTAACGGCCGCCCTTTCCCTGCTCCAACACCGTCCGGCGCGGGTCACTCTGCGCCGGTCCTGTTTTCGCCGCCCATTTTTCGCCGCTCGTTTTTCGCCGCTCACCCTGCACCGGACAGCAGGCCGTCCCGCATCCACACCTGCATCCGCTTGCGGCTGGAGGCCGTCTCGCCGACATCCGGCCAGTCGAAGCCGACCGTCAGCCCCTCGACCGGCAGATAGCCGCGCTTGCGCCAGAACGGGTCGAGCGGGCGGTAATCCTTCGGCCGCGCCGGGTGGTCCATGGGGCGGATCACCGCGCAGAATGCCGCGCGGTCGAAGCCGAGGGCGCACGCATGCGCCTCGCGCGCATCGAAGAAGCCGTGGCCCAGCCCCTGCCCCCGCCACTGCGCGTCCAGCACGGATTCGGCGAAATAGAAGATCGTCGCGGGATCGAATCCCGCAGCCTCGAAGGGATCGCGGAACTCCGCCACCTCGCCGGCCAGTGGCTGGCCGGTCGCCGCCCCGACAAGTTGTTTGCCGGCTAAGGCCGCGACCACGACGGCGCCCTCGCTTTCGGCGTAGCGGCGCAGATAGCTCCGCTCGTAGTCCGGCGAGCCCTCGTAGAGATACGGCCAGTCCCGGAACACCTTGACCCGCAGCTCCGCCAGCGGTTCGAGCACGCCCTCGATTTGCTTACCCGTCAAAGTAAAAAGCTCTGCCGTCATGCGCTCTCGCCGGTTTCGGGGGACTTGCGGAAAAACGTCCATTGCATCGCAGCACGAAGCACCCTATAGCATGCCCGTTCGGGACTGAACCCGGGTTTCATCTGCTGGTTGGGGAGACCGCCATGTCTGACGACGGCCTCTTCCAATTGGGGATGGACTTGGAGGCACGTCACATTGAGGGCGCCGACGCATCGTTTGCGGACGCATATGCCTTCGACGTGCCGAGAAGCACCACCCATACGGAAGACAACAGAATTACCGCGCCTGCGGCCAACACGCAGGACGACCGGCTCGATCACTTCATCGAGCGCGAGGGCGTCCGCTGTGCCGGTTCGCATCTGATCATCGACCTCTACGACGCCTCGCGTCTCGACGATCTTCCCTTCATCGAGGAGACGTTGAAGACCTGCGTCGAGGAGGCCGGGGCAACGCTGCTGCACATCCACCTGCACCCGTTCGAGCCGACCGGCGTCAGCGGCGTCGCGGTGCTGGCGGAGAGCCATATCTCGGTCCACACCTGGCCCGAGGCCGGCTATGCCGCCTTCGACGTGTTCATGTGCGGCGACGCCCGGCCGGAAAAATGCGTCGAGGTGTTGGAGCGCGCCTTCCGTCCGGGGCGTTCGGAAGTCAGCGAGCTGCTGCGCGGAAAGAAGGTCGCATGAGCGACGGGCTGGTCTTCCGCGAGACGCTCTATCCGGGCGTCCAGGTGCAGTATTCCTGCGACGACATCCTCTACCAGGATCGTTCCGAGCATCAGGATCTCGTGCTGTTCACCAATCCGGTGTTCGGCAAGGTCCTGATGCTCGATGGCGTCACCCAGGTCACCACCGCCGACGAGTTCATCTATCACGAGATGATGGCGCATGTGCCGATCCTCGCCCATGGCGCGGCGCGCGAGGTGCTGATCATTGGCGGCGGCGACTGCGGCATGGCCGAGGAAGCCTTGAAGCACAAAGGCATCGAGCGGCTGACCCAGGTGGAGATCGACGACGCCGTCGTCGCGTTCTCCAAGGAGCATTTCGCCGATTTCAACGCCTCCGTCTTCCAGGACGACCGGTTCGACCTGGTCATCGCCGACGGGGCGCGCTTCGTCGCCGAAACGGATCGCCGCTTCGACGTGGTGATGGTGGATTCCACCGACCCGATGGGCCCCGGCGCCGTGCTGTTCACGCCCGAGTTCTATCGCGGCGTCCATCACTGCCTGAAGCCGGGCGGCGTGCTGGTCACCCAGAACGGCGTCCCCTTCCTGCAGAAGGGCGAACTGGTCTCCTCCATCGGCCACTTCTCGAAGATCTATCGCGACGCCTATGCCTATGTCGCGGCGATCCCGACCTATTTCGGCGGCCACATGGCGCTCGGCTGGGCCAGCGACGATCCGGCCCTGCGCCGGCAGCCGCTCGACGTGCTGGAACAGCGCTTCGAGGCCGCCGGGCTCGACACCCGCTACTACACGCCGGAAGTGCATGCAGCCGCCTTCGCGCTGCCGCGCTTCATCCGCGATGCGGTGGAGGAAGGCAGGACCGGCGCCTGACGCCTTTGCCTTTGCCCGAAAACGACAAGGCCGCCGCCCCCCGGGACGGCGGCTTTTTTGCGGCGCGCGAGACGGGAGGGGCTGACCTGTTTTCGCAACCGCTCTGGCAGCCAATAGCCCCCGGATCTCGCGATGCTCGTCCGGGGTGACGGCAGAGGGGATGCGGGGTCGTGCCTCCCTCTCAGGAGGTCATCCCGGGCAAGCGCAGCGCGACCCGGGACCCATTGGCACCCTCGGCGGGCGTGAGGCGGGACGTTGGCAGCGTAGCTCATGCGCTCCAACCTCTCCTTTCGTCTTCCCGGACGAGGCCGAAGGCCGAAGATCCGGGACCGGAGAGCCACGGCGCTCAAGGGGCGTCCTCGCGCTGCCACCAGCCCCTCGGCCCTCCGATCCCGCATCTGGCTCACGCTGCGTGCGGGATGACGAAAGGAGAGGCCCAGCCAGGGGCGGCAGGCGAGACGCCCCTCACTCCCGCGCCTCGAGCCACTCCCTCAAGCCGGCCCGGTCGCCGGACAGCACCCCCTCGGCCACCCGCCGGCCGACGGCGGCGCCGAACTTGTAGCCATGGCCCGAGCAGGCCGAGACGATGGTCAGCCGGTCCTCCCCGGCGACGAAGAAATGCTCGTCCGCGGTGAACGTGTAGGCGCAGGTGACGACCTCGCTCACCCGGTACTCTTTGATCCGCGAAAACGGCGGGGCGAAATGATCGCGCAGCCGCTCGCCTTCGCCCGGCTCCGCCACCCGCCGCTCGTCGGCGCCGGCGCGCACCTTGTGGATGCCCGCGCCCACCTTCAGCCCCGTGCCGCGCACCGGCGGCAGCACATAGCCGTCGACCGTGCCGCCGACATCGAGGATCACCGGCGCGGCCTCCCAGGCGGCGACGAGATCCGCCGGCGGCGCGAGATAGGCGACCGCCGTGCGATAGGAGGTCAGCCGGTCGGCAAGCTGCGGGAACAGTTGCAGCACCCAGGCCCCGGCCGTCACCACCACATGGTCGCCGGCAAGCTCCTCGCCGCCGGCAAGCCGCACCTTTCCTGCCGCCGCATCCACTGCCACCACCTGCGTCTGCGCGCGGATCGTCACACCGGCGCCCTGCAGGAAGGCCAGCAGATCGCGGCCGATATGCCGGCACAGCAGCACGCCGCCTTCCGGGCTGAAGGCCGCCGAATGCACGCCGCCGGGATCGAGGAACGGGTGACGGCGCACCGCCTCCTCGCAGCTCAGGTCTTCAACGGGATAGCCGCCGGCAATGAGGCTGTCGCGATAGTCGACGGCCGCGTCCCGCCCGGTCTGCGACACCAGCAGGAAGCCGGTATCGGCCAGATGCTTGTCGCCGAGATCGGCCCACATCTCGTCCCAGGCGGCATAGGCCTCGTCGATCCGCCGCTGATAGCCGCCCTGCGCCCCATAGGCGCGGCGGATGATCCGGTGATGGTCGCCCGAGGCCGACAGCGGATTGGGGATCGGCCCCTGCTCGACCAGCACCACCTCGACGCCGCGCTTCATCAGCGACCAGGCGGTGGAGAGCCCGGCAATGCCGGCGCCGACGACGATGACCTTCATGGCAACGGCCTCCTTGCCGGCGTGAACGGGGATCAGGCGCCCACCTGGGCGATCCACTCCTGCAGATTGTAATAGGTGGTGATGCGGGCGATCCGCCCCTCGCGAATGTCGAAGAACGTGCCGGCCGGCAGGCGATAGGTCTGCCCCTCCGCCTCCGGCAGGCCCTCGTCGGTGACGAGGTAAGTGCCCGAGACGATGAACTCCGCCGCCGCGCGGCGGCCGTCCTCGCTGGCGAAGAGCACGATCTGCGACAGTTCTTCCTTGTAGCAGCGCGTCATGTGGTCGTTGAACGCGGCGAACAGCGCCTTGCCCTGCCGCCGTTCGCCCTGGTTCACGTCATGGGCGATGTCGTCGGTAACGAGTTCCAGCATCGCTGCCGTGTCGCCGGCGTTGAAGGCGGCGTAATAGTCCTGGAGCAGCTTGAGGGTCGCAGCATGCGGCATGTCTGGTTCCGGTGTTCGGGAGAGAAGAAGGCAGGTGTTCGGCCCGCATTCTGACCTCCCCGTCCCGGCCTTGGCAAGCCGCGCCCGCCCCCCTTGTCCACACTCTCCAGCCCGTGCTCACGCACCCGGCACCGCACCTTCCGCATATTGCGCCAGGAAGGCCGCGCTCGGCGGGATCGGCTTGATCACGTCGATCAGCACGCCGCCGGGATCACGCGTGATGAAATGCCGCTGGCCGAAATCCTCGTCGCGGATGTCCAGCAGGATCGGCAGGCCCGCCGCCGTCGCCCGCGCATATTCGGCGTCGACATCCTCCACCTCGAAATTGAGCAGCAGGCCGGCGGCCGACTGTCCGCGCGCTGCCGCCGGGATCGTCTCATGGCTGCCGTCCAGCACGGCAAGGTTCACGGACGGATCGCTTTCCGACTGCAGATGCACATACCAGTCGGCGCTGAAGGCGCGATGAAAGCCGAAATGCGTCTCGTAGAACCGCGCGGTCGCCTCCACCTCGTCCGTCATCAGCACCGGGTAATAGCTCGTCACCTTCATGGCCTGTCCTTCCGTTTCTCGCCCGCCGCCCCTGCGGCCCGGCCGTCTCGCCGCTCGTTCGGTCCCGGCATCGAACCCTTGCCTGCCGGCATCGCGCCATGTCACATACAAACTGCCTGTATCCATATACATACAGGCAGTCTGTATGTAAAGAGACGAAGCCATGACCGACACGATGACCGAAAAGCCCGACCGGCGGCGCGGCAAGGGCCGCGGCAATTCCGAGCGCTCCGCCGAAATGCGCGGCGAGCTGATCGCCGCCGGCCGGCGCCTGTTCGCGCAAAAGGGCTTCGCCGACACCTCGACGCCGGAGATCGTCACTGCTGCCGGCGTCACGCGCGGCGCGCTCTATCACCATTTCGCCGACAAGACCGCGCTCTTCGCCGCCGTCTTCGAGGCGGAAAGCCGGGCGGTCGCGCGGGAGATTGAGGACGGGTCGTCCGAGGCGCCGTCCGCGCGCGAGGCACTGCTCGCCGGCGCGCGGGCCTATTTTGCCGCCATGCGCGCGCCCGGCCGCTGCCGCATCCTGCTGGTCGACGGCCCGGCGGCGCTCGGGCCCCGTGAGGCCATGCGGCTCGACGCGCTGCATGCCGGCCGCACCCTGCGCGAGGGGCTGTCAGAGGCTCTCGGGCAGGGCAGCTTGCGCCCCCTGCCGCTCGATGCGCTGACCGGCGTCCTCTCCGCCGCCTTCGACCGCGCCGCGCTCGACATCGCCTCGGGCGCCAATGAGGCCGGCTTCCTCGCCGTCTTCGCGGCGCTTATCGACGGCGTGCTCGCCCCGGAGCAGTAACACCCGCTCCCGCGCGGATCAGGCGAGCCCCAGTTCCTCGAGCGCCGCCTCCAGCCGCACATGGCCGAGGAACCCGCCGGTGGACGCCGCCTCCTCGCCCGCTTCCATGCCGGCGGCAAAGCGCACCGCCGGATCGTCCGCCAGACGATCGAACAGCCCCTGCAGGCGCGGGAAGGCGCTCCGATCCGGCACGCCGTGATATTCGGCCCAGCGCGCGATCCCGTAGAAATAGGCATCGGCCAGCGTCCGGCTCCCGCCCAGCAGATACGGCCCCTCGCCCAGCATCCGCTCCAGTTGCACATGGGCGGCCAGAAGCTTTTCCCGCGCATAGGCGGCGAGCGCCGCCTTCGCCTCGCCCTCGACGCCGTGCTCATAGGCATGCCAGAGCGGGCTGAACCCGTCGAACAGCGCCGTGTTGAGAAAGGCCAGCATCTGGTTCAGCCGGTCGAAACCCGCCGTCCCCTGGCGAAAGCCGAGGCCCTTGTCCGCACCCTGCGGCGCCAGGTGATTGAGGATCGCCATGCTCTCCGCCACCAGCCGGCCGTCGGCGGTGGCAAGGCTCGGCGTCTCGGCGACCGGGTTGATCCGCCGATAGGCCTCGCTGCGGATCTCCTCGCCGGCCATGTCGATGCGGCACAGCCGATACGGGACCTCCAGCCATTCCAACGCGACAATGGAGCCGAAGGAGCAGCCCGCCGGCACGCCGTAGAACAGGATCGGGGTCATGATGTCGTGTCCCTTTGCTTGCG
Organism: Stappia sp. TSB10GB4; assembly: GCF_900185745.1. Taxonomy (NCBI): domain Bacteria; kingdom Pseudomonadati; phylum Pseudomonadota; class Alphaproteobacteria; order Hyphomicrobiales; family Stappiaceae; genus Stappia; species Stappia sp. TSB10GB4. The sequence goes on from NZ_FYAV01000066.1 coordinate 56,591, forward strand.
GGGCGAGGGGTCTCGCCCGGATGCCGGAACTATGCAATCATGGACGCTGCTGCTCTAGCCGCCGATCTGCCCCCTTCAAGTCCACAGATATGGACGCCTGGCATGTATAATCTCAATGACCTGCGCTTCTTCGTCCGGGCGGTGGAGGGCGGCGGCTTTGCCGCTGCGAGCCGCCTGTCCGGCGCGCCGAAATCCACCGTCGCCAAGCGCGTTGCCGAGTTGGAGCGCCAGCTCGGCGCCCGGCTGGTGCATCGCAGCTCGCGCAGCTTCCGTCTCACCGATGTCGGCCGCGACGTCTATGAGCATGCCCGCGCGGCGGTGATCGAGGCGGAGGCGGCCGAGGCCGTCGTGCGCCGCCGTCTTGCCGAGCCGAGCGGCACGGTCCGCCTCACCGCCTCCGTGCCCGTCTCCCGTTTCCATCTGGCGCCGAAGCTCGCGACGATCCTGCAGCGCCACCCGAAACTCTCGCTGAAGCTGCATGTCAGCGACCGGTTCGTCGACCTTGCCCATGAGGATTTCGACATCGCCCTGCGCAGCCACCGTGGGCCGCTGCCCGATTCCGGGCTGATGCAGCGGCGCCTGTCGGAGGAAGCGGTGATCCTCGCCGCCGCGCCCGCCTATCTCCGGCGCGCCGGCACGCCGCAGACCCCGGCCGACCTCGCCGGTCACGAGCTGATCGACATCGGCAACGCTGCGCCCTGGCAGATGGAAGGGCCGGACGGCGCCCGCGCCGAAGTCCGGCCCGGCACCCGCCTGTCGCTGGACGAGGCCGGCATGCTGCTTGCCGCCGCCTGCGCCGGCCTCGGCATTGCCTGCCTGCCGCAGCATGTCGCGGCCGGTGCGCTGAAGGACGGGGAGCTGCACCCCCTCCTGCCCGGCTGGCGCGCCGGCACCATCACGACCACCATTCTCACCCCGCATCGGCGCGGCGTGCTGCCGGCCGTGCGCGCGGTCATCGAGGCCCTTGTCGAGACGTGAGCCCGGGATGGCAAACGGGCGCGGCACTGCTGCCGCGCCCACAGGATCATGGTCCTGCGAAAACCCTCAGGCCGCGCCGCGCATCCGGTCGATGCTGATCGGGCCGGGGCCCGCCGCCGAAAGATACAGGAAGGCGAAGCAGTAGAGCGCCGCCAGCTCGCCGCCGTTGAGGATCGGATAGAAGTTCTGCGGCGCATGCACCATGAAATAGGCGACCGCCATCGTGCCGGAGGCGAGGAACGCGGCCGGCCGGGTGAACAGGCCGAGGACGATCAGCGCGCCGCACACCAGTTCGATCAGGCCGGCCGCGCCGCCCATGGTCATCGGCGAGGCGCCGGACATCTGCGTCGGCGGCAGGCTGAGATATTTGGTGGTGCCGTGCTGCAGGAACAGCAGGCCCGCCGCGATGCGGAAGACGCTGAGCAGCGGTGCGGAATAGCTCTTGAGGAAATTCATTCAAGCCTCCATCGCGCCGCGCTCCCGATTGTGGGCGCCCGCCCTTTGAGCCGGATACGGACGAGATCCCGGCGCGGCAGATGCCAGCCTATGCCGGAATACGGCGAAAGGGGGAGCCCCGTGCGACGAGAGGACGGGGGATAACCGGGACGCCTCCTGAGAGTGACGCCCGACCTCGCATCCTCTCGGAGGTCGCCCCGGACGAGCATCGCGAGATCCGGGGGCTATTGGTTGCCAGAGCGCTGGCGACGACACGCTGGCCGAGCCGCGCGCGCCCCTCTCCCCCCCCCCCGCGAAAGAGATGAGGGGGAGATGTCGGCGCAGCCGACAGAGGGGGGTGTGCGGCGCCCGCGACGGCGCGCGGCTCTCTCCTTGGCGTCCTCCCGGACGGCGCGCGAGCGCCGAGCCGGGACCGGCGAGCCGAGAGCCTCTCGGCCACGCTCCCGAAGGACGCCACACCCGCTTCTGCCTCTCCGGTCCCGTTGGGGTGGACGGCCCCCATCCGGCGCCGTTTTGCGCCAAGATGATGGTCCCAACACATCGAAGGAGCCGCCCAATGAACGAGATTACGCGCATCGGCATGGACACGTCCAAGCATCTCTTCCAACTCCACGGGGTTGATGCCGCCGGAGAGAC
>NZ_FYAV01000048.1:0-783 GCF_900185745.1 Stappia sp. TSB10GB4
AAGGGTCAGCTTCGACACGTCGATGCCGACGACGTGGGACGGGGCATGTTCCAGAAAGGCCATGGCAGTGGTATCCTGATCGTGCTTCGGATTGTTCGCGGGCGTGGTGTCGGCCAGAGGCCCCATCAACTCTCCAAGCGGGAAAAGGAAGCGGCAGGGACCCTGATGACGACGGGCGAAAGCCCAACCCCGGTCCGGTCGCCTGCCACTGGTCTCCCGGCGGTTCAGGCCGGGAGACCGCCCAAACTCTACCACCTCTTCAGACGAACAACCCCGGGCAAGCGAAGCGCGACCCGGGGCCTATTGGTTCCCAGAGCGGTTGCGTCCCTTGCACCGCCCCGTCCTCTGGTCTCCCCGCACGCAAGTCTCTCCCTTCGTCATCCCGCACGCAGCGAAGCGGAGATGCGGGATCGGAGAGCCGAGGGCCTCTCGGCCACGCTCCCGAACGACGCCACGACCGCCGCGGCTCGCCGGTCCCGGATCATCGGCCTTCGGCCTCGTCCGGGATGACGCGGGAGGGGCTGAAGCGCAGGAGCAATTCCGCCAACGCTCTCCGCCTCACACCCGCCGAGGGCGCCAATGGCTCCCGGCTCTCCGGCTTCGCCTGCGGCCGGGATGACGTCCGAGAGAGCGGCACGACCTCCCATCCCCTCGGCCGTCACCCCGTCATATCGTTGAGGTGGTCTCTCGTTCTGGCGTTGAGGATGACGACGATCTTTCGCATGAGGGCTGTGAGGGCGACGATTGGCTTCTTTCCGTTTGCGATCAGCCTGTGGAAGACGG
>NZ_FYAV01000021.1:0-67636 GCF_900185745.1 Stappia sp. TSB10GB4
GATCGAACGCTCCATCTCCCTCTCGGCTTGCCGCTCCCTCAAGCCCGGCCGGCGTGGCCGGGCGTGTTTGTCATTCCGGTGCGGCGGTTTCGGTCACGCCGGTGCTGTGGCTGTGGTGGCGGCGGCGGTGGCGGCTGTGGCGGCGCGCGTGGGATCGTAGCGCTCCCCGCTCACCATCATCTTCCAGGCGATGCGGGCGGTCTTGTTGGCGAGCGCCACCGCGACGAGCTTGACCGGCTTGCGCGCCAACATGCGTGCCAGCCACGGGCTGGCCTTGCCGCTGCGCAGCGCCTGCCGGATCACCGCCATCGCCCCCGCCACCAGCACCGCGCGCAGGGCCTCGTCGCCGGCGCGGGTGATCCCGCCCAGCCGCTGCTTGCCCCCGCTCGAATGGTCCCTGGGCGTCGCTCCCATCCAGGCCGCAAACCCGCGGGCCGAGGCGAACACGCGCGGATCCGGCGTCTTGATCGTCAACAAGGCCGCGCCCACCGGTCCCACCGAAGGGATCGCCTTAAGCCGCCGGGCGAGGTCGTCGTCGCGCACGAACGCTTCGAGCTCCGCCTCGACCTTTGCAAGCGCCGGCGCCAGCGCGGCATATTGCTCGCCCTGCAGCGCGAACAGCTTGCGGGCGAGCGGCGGCAGGGCGGGGTCGCTCGCCACCTGCTCCAGCAGCGTCTCGATGCGGCACAGCCCCTTGGGCGCGATCAGCCCGAACTCGGCCGCATAGCCGCGGATCGCGTTGGCAACCTGGGTGCGCGCCCGGATCAGGCTGGCGCGCACGCCCATCAGCATCAGCCGGGCCTGTTGCTCGGGGCTCTTCTCCGGCACGAAGCGCATGCCAGGACGCCCGCCCGCCTCGCACAGTCCGGCCGCATCGGCCGCGTCGTTCTTGTTGCGCCCGACATAGGGCTTGGCGCGGTGCGGCGCGATCAGCCGGGGCTCGTGGCCCCAGCTTCGCAGCCGGCGCGCCAGGTGGTGGGCGCCGGTGCAGGCCTCGATCACCACCCGCGCCGGCGGCAAGCTCGTGAAGAACGCTTCAAGCTGCCCGCGGCGCAGTTGCCTGCGCAGCACCGTCTCTCCGGCGGCATCAACCCCGTGGAGTTGGAAGAGATGCTTGGACGTGTCCATGCCGATGCGCGTAATCTCGTTCATTGGGCGGCTCCTTCGATGTGTTGGGACCATCATCTTGGCGCAAAACGACGCCGGATGGGGGCCGTCCACCCCAACGGACCTGGACCTCGCTGGCCTGGCTCAACTTCGGCCAGGCGGTGATCCTCGGCGTTGCCACGGCGATCTGCATGGTTATGTCGGCGCGCGCGGTGATGGCCGGCACGCAGACGCTGGGCGACTTCGTGATGATCAACGCGCTGCTGCTGCAACTGTCGATCCCGCTCAACTTCATCGGGTTTCTCTATCGCGAGATCCGCCAGGGCCTTGCCGACCTGGAGTCGATGTTTCAACTGCTCGGTCAGCCGGCGGAGATCACCGACCGGCCGGGCGCAGCGCCGCTCGCCGTCGCGGGTGGCACCGTGCGCTTCGAGGATGTGGCCTTCCACTACGATGCCAACCGGCCGATCCTGAAGGGCATCGGCTTCGAGGTTCCGGCCGGGCGGACGGTCGCCATCGTCGGGCCTTCGGGGGCCGGCAAGTCGACCATCTCGCGGTTGCTGTTCCGCTTCTACGACGTCAGCGGCGGGCGCATCACCATCGACGGGCAGGACGTGCGGGACGTGACGCAGGAGAGCCTGCGCCGGGCGACCGGCATGGTTCCGCAGGACACGGTGCTGTTCAATGACACGATCGCCTACAACATCCGCTACGGCCGGCCCGGGGCGAGTGAGGCGGACATACGCGAGGCGGCCCGCATGGCGCAGATTGCCGACTTCATCGAGGCATTGCCGGACGGCTATCGCACGGAGGTGGGCGAACGCGGGCTCAAGCTTTCGGGCGGCGAGAAGCAGCGCGTGGCGATCGCCCGCACGATCCTGAAGGCGCCGCCGATCCTGATCCTCGACGAGGCAACCTCTGCGCTCGATACGCACACGGAACGGGAGATCCAGGCCGCGCTCGACCAGGTCTCGCGCAACCGCACGACACTGGTGATCGCGCATCGGCTGTCGACCGTGGTCAATGCCGACGAGATCCTGGTGCTGGAGCAGGGGCGCATCGTCGAGCGCGGACGTCACCAGGACCTGCTGGCCGGGGAGGGGCTTTATGCCTCCATGTGGGCGCGTCAGCAGGAGGCGAGCGAGGCGGAGGAGCGGCTGCGGGCGGCAACCGCCGACAGCGACGGTTTCGTCGTCCGGGGCGCGCGCGCCGGCGAGGACGTGCCGGCGGAATAGGGGGAGAAGGGCGCTTCAAGCGGAACCCGATGCCGGCATGGATTGATTTTCCGGCCCGCTCCGGTGCACAAGGGGCGGGTTCACCCTGTCTGCGGGACATGTGTTTCGCGACGGGCCGCCACAAACGGAACCGCTCATGTCGCTGACCGATACGATCACCAAGACCTTCGTCCCCATCCACCGTGAAGGCTGGCCCTTCGTTGCCGGAGCCGGCGCGGCGACGCTGATCATCGGCTGGTTTTCCTCTCCGGTGTTCTGGATCGGCCTGATCCTGACCGCCTGGGTCGCCTATTTCTTCCGCGATCCGCAGCGGGTGACGCCGATCGACGACGACATTGTCGTCTCGCCCGCCGACGGAGTGGTCTGCCAGGTGGGGCAGGCGGTGCCGCCGCCGGAACTGGATCTCGGCAGCGCGCCGATGATGCGCGTCTGCATCTTCATGAATGTCTTCAACTGCCACGTGAACCGTGCCCCCTATGGTGGCCGCATCACCCGCGTCGCCTATCGTGCCGGCAGTTTCCTCAATGCCGAATCCGACAAGGCAAGCGAGGAGAACGAACGCAACGGCCTGGTCATCGAGAGCGGCGAGACCCGGATCGGCGTGGTGCAGATCGCCGGCCTCGTGGCGCGGCGCATCGTCTGTTTCGTGCGCGAGGGCGAGAACATCGGCGCGGGGGAGCGGTTTGGACTGATCCGTTTCGGCTCGCGTCTCGATGTCTACCTGCCGGACAACGCCGGCGTGAAGGTGGCCGTCGGCCAGACCATGGTGGGCGGCGAGACCGTTGTTGCGGAACTTGGCGCCGAAACGCGCGGCACCGTCCTGACCCGCGTCAGTTGAGCGAGCAGTCGCAGATGACAGGTCCCTTCGCCCCTTACGATCCCGGTCCGACACGCCGCCGGCGTGGCCGTGCCCCGCGGTTCCGCCGGGTGCCGCTGCGCCTGATCCTGCCCAACCTGGTGACCCTGCTCGCCCTGTGTTCCGGCCTCACCGCCATCCGCATGGCGCTGGAGGAGCGCTGGGACTATGCCATCGGCGCCATCGTCATCGCCGCGGTGCTGGATGCGCTGGACGGACGGGTGGCACGGCTGCTCAAGGGCACGTCGAAGTTCGGCGCCGAGCTCGATTCCCTCGCCGATTTCGTCAATTTCGGCGTCGCTCCGGCCCTGATCCTCTATTCGTGGCTGCTGCAGGAGGTGAGTTCGATCGGTTGGATTGCGGCGCTGATCTTCTCGATCTCCGCCGCCCTGCGGTTGGCGCGCTTCAACGTGTCGATCGACGATCCGAACAAACCGGCCTGGGCGGTGAATTTCTTCACCGGCGTGCCGGCGCCGGCCGGCGCCTTGAGCGTGCTGTTCCCCGTCTATCTCGAATTCGTCGGCATCCTGCCGCACTGGCCGGAACTGGCTCCGGCCGTGGCGCTCTATGTGGTGGCGATTGCGCTGCTGATGGTCAGCAGATTGCCGACCTTCTCCGGCAAGAAGCTGGGCACCCGCGTGCGCCGCGATCTGGTGCTGCCGCTTTTTGTGGCCGCCGTGTTCCTGGTGGCCCTGCTGGTGAGCTATCCGTTCGAGATGCTGGCCCTGGGGGCGGCGGCCTATCTGGTGTCGATCCCCTTCGCCTGGCACTGGTATCAGCGCTATCGCAAGGCGGAGCCTGTCGTGGAGGGCGCTGCCGGAGCGGACAAGGGCGACGATGACGAGGAGACCGACCTCGATCATCTCGGCGAGAGCGACAAGGACGACGCGCCGTAAGCCGGGACTTGCGAAGGTAAGCCACCGGAACGGAAAAGCCCTGCGTCAGACGCAGGGCTTTTCGATTCAGGTCGGAGACCTTGTCAGTCTTGACAGTTTTCCAGGGTTGAGGGCCGTCGGCTCACGTTATGAGGCGACTTGAACAAAGTCCCGCAACTGCCTGGACGGAAAATCGAACAGCTTACCGTTGGCGGTGTTGTCCGGTGCCACGAAATCGAGCAGCGCCGGGGCAAGTTCCGAAGGATGCGGCAGGGTCTGCGGATCCTCGCCCGGCATCGCCTCGGCCCGCATGGCGGTGCGCACGGGACCGGGATTGACCAGCATGCCGGTGATCGGCGTCTGGGCGGTCTCGGCGACATAGGTGCGCACCAGCGCTTCCAGGGCGGCCTTGGAGACGGAATAGGGCCCCCAATAGGCCTTGCACTTGTGGGCGGCGCCGGAAGACAGGAACAGCACGCGCCCGGCATCCGACTGGCGCAGCAAGGGGTCGAACGAGCGGAGCAGCCGCCAGTTGGCGGTGACGTTGATCGCCATCACCTTGTCCCAGATGCGCGGGGTGACGTGGCCGAGCGGCGACAGGCCGCCAAGGATGCCGGCATTGCCGATGAGGACGTCGAGCTTGCCCCAGCGTTCGTGGATGGCCGCGCCGAGCCGGTCGAGGGCGTCGTAGTCGGTCAGATCGACCGGCACCAGCGTCGCCTGGCCGCCGGTGGAGCGGATCTCGTCATCGAGTTCCTCAAGGCCGCCGACCGTGCGGGCGAGCGCGATCACATGCGCCCCCTCGGCCGCCAGCGCCTTGGCGGTGAAATAACCGATGCCGCGCGAGGCGCCGGTGACGACGGCAACCCGTCCCTCGAAGCGTTTGGTCATGTGCTGCCTGTCATCCTACTTCGACGAGGCGAGGCATGTGGGTGAGATCCCCGTCCTGCGCCATGTCGGTGAGTGGCGTCGGATAATCGCCGGTGAAGCAATGGTCGGTGAACTGCGGCGCCTCGTTGTTGCGCCCCTCATAGCCGATCGCCTTGTAGATGCCGTCGACGGAGAGGAAGGCGAGCGTGTCGGCGCCGATATAGTTGCGCATCTCGTCGAGGCTGTATTTCGCCGCCAGCAGCTTTTCGCGCACCGGCGTGTCGATGCCGTAATAGTCGGAGAAGCGGATCGGCGGCGAGGCGAGACGGAAGTGCACCTCGCGGGCGCCGGCGTCGCGGATCATCTGCACGATCTTCAGCGAGGTGGTGCCGCGCACCAGGCTGTCGTCGACCAGCACGACGCGCTTGCCCTCGATCTGGGCGCGGTTGGCGGAGTGCTTCAGCTTGACGCCAAGGGTGCGGATCTGCTGGGTCGGCTCGATGAAGGTGCGGCCCACATAGTGGTTGCGGATGATGCCGAGCTCGAAGGGAATGCCGGACGCATCGGCGAAGCCGAGCGCCGCCGGAACGCCCGAATCCGGAATGGGGACGATGACGTCCGCCTCGACCGCGGTTTCCAGGGCGAGCTGACGGCCGAACTCCTTGCGCACATCGTAGACGCTGCGCCCGCCGAGGATCGAATCGGGGCGCGAGAAATAGATGTATTCGAAGATGCAGGGCCGGGCCGGGCGGCGTCCGAAGGGGAAGAAGCTCTCGATGCCGCCGGGAGTGCAGACGATCACCTCGCCGTTCTCGACCTCGCGGATGAATTTGGCGCCGATGATGTCGAGCGCGCAGGTCTCCGAGGCGAAGATCGGCGCGCCGTTGAGGTCGCCGAGCACGAGCGGGCGGATGCCGAACGGGTCGCGGGCGCCGATCAGCTTCTTGCGGGTCAGCGCGACCAGCGAGAAGGCGCCTTCCATCTGCATGATGGCATCGATGAAGCGGTCGACGATCTTGTCCTTGCGCGAGCGGGCGACGAGCTGCAGCACGACTTCCGAATCGGAGGTCGACTGGCAGATCGCGCCGTCCTTGATGAGCTTGCGCCGGAGCGTCATCGCATTGGTGAAGTGGCCGTTGTGGCAGACGGCGATGCCGCCCCCGTCAAGTTCGGCGAAGAGCGGCTGGACGTTGCGCAGGATGGTCTCGCCGGAGGTCGAGTAGCGCACATGGCCGATCGCGTAGGGACCCGTCAGGCGACGGATCGTTTCGGCATCGGAGAAGTGGTCGCCAACGAGGCCGAGATGACGCTCGGAGCGGAACTGGTTGCCGTCGAAGGTGACGATGCCGGCAGCTTCCTGGCCGCGGTGCTGCAGGGCGTGCAGGCCGAGCGCGGTGATCGCGGCGGCATCGTCATGGCCGAGAATGCCGAACACGCCGCATTCCTCGTGAAGGCGGTCGCCTTCGATCTCCTCGCGCCAGAAATCCCTGGCGGTGTCGCGGTTAGGGCTTGCAGCGTGATCGGGGGCGGTCTGATTATCGGCGTAGGCCATGGCCTTGGCTCCTGGTTGCCCGTGCGCTGCGGGGCGGTTGCGCAACGGGCCTTCAAAACGCGCCAGGGACGGCACCGGCTTGCGGTCCGTCCGTGGCACAGGGAAACTCGGTCATATGGTGCGATCCGTTTTGAGCGGATGCGCCTTAGTTGGTGGACGAACCCGAGGTCGTCAACTGCTCGATGCTGCGGCGCTCGCTGTCGGTATAGCCCTGATCCTCGGTCGCAGGCGCGTCGGCCGGCGGGGCGTCCTGCGGGCCGGCGGGGGCGGGTTCGGGCCGGTTGCGGATGCGGTTGAGGATGGTGTTCTCGGGGCTCTCCGGCAGGGCGTTGACGAGCCGGGTGCCGATCGTGTCGAGCACCGGCTTCGACTTGGCCGTGGCGATCCAGGCCGGCTGGTCCTGCGGCACGAACCAGTTGAAGAACATCATCGCGACGACGACAAGCAGCAGCCCGCGCAGCGCGCCGAAGACGAAGCCGAGCGTGCGGTCGAGCGCGCCGATGCGGCTGTCCAGCACGAAGTCGGAAATGCGCATCGTGATGTAGCTGACAATGATCAGCGTCAGCAGGAACACGGCGGCGGCGGCGACGCCGAGCGCGACATTGTCGTTGTTGATGTACTGGCGCACGAAGGGAACGACGTGACCGTGCAGGTAGAAGGCGGCGACGGCCGCCGCGATCCACGAGGCGATGGACAGGACCTCGCGGACGAAGCCGCGGATCATGGCCAGAATGGCCGACAGGAACATGATGACGAGAAGGATTCCGTCGAGAAGCGTGATCGGCATCGCTCGGCCTGGTCCCTGATCGCGTCGCTAGACGCCCTGTCGACCCAGTTCTCCGCGTGGGTCGGCCGCGGTGTTTACTGCCTTGCCCGGCGCGTGCAGCGATCGGGCGCTGCCGGCTGTCGGGTCTCGTCCGGGCCGGACCTAGTCCCGCTCGGAGGCGCCCGCGGATCGCGCCGCCACCTGGGCGACCAGATCCGCAAGCTCGCTCAGCCCCGTCACCGGGCCGCCCTCGCTCGCACCGTCTCCGGCATTCGATTCCGGCACGAAGGCCGAGGTGAAGCCGAGCTTGCGGGCTTCCTTGAGGCGGCTTTGCGCCTGCGAAACCGCGCGGACCGCCCCCGAGAGGCTGACCTCGCCGAAATAGACGCAATCGGCGGGAAGGGCAACCCCGCTGAGAGAGGAGATGAGCGCTGCGGCAACGGCAAGATCGGCGGCCGTCTCGCTGACCCGCAAGCCGCCGGCAACGTTGAGATAGACGTCGTTCTGGGCGAAGCGCACACCGCAGCGCGCCTCCAGCACCGCAAGGATCATCGAAAGGCGGGCGCTATCCCAGCCGATGACGGCCCGCCGAGGGGTGCCGAGCGGCGAGGGGGCGACCAGCGCCTGGATCTCGATCAGGAGCGGGCGGGTACCCTCCAGCCCTGCGAACACGGCGGATCCGGGCGTGCGGCCCGAGCGTTCGCCGAGAAAAAGCGCCGAGGGATTGGCGACCTCGGCCAGCCCCTTGTCGGTCATCTCGAAGACACCGATCTCGTCGGTGGCGCCGAAGCGGTTCTTCACCGAGCGCAGGATGCGGTACTGGTGGGCGCCGTCGCCCTCGAAATAGAGCACGGCGTCGACCATATGCTCGACGACGCGGGGGCCGGCGATCTGGCCGTCCTTGGTGACATGGCCGACGAGAATCACCGTCGCCCCGCTCGACTTGGCGTAACGCACCAGCGCCTGGGCGGAGGCGCGGACCTGGGTGACGGTGCCGGGCGGCGAATCGACCATCTCCGACCACAGGGTCTGGATCGAATCGATGATGACGATGGCCGGCGGCGGCCCGCTGGTGAGCGTGGCGAGGATGTCCTCGACGCTGGTCTCCGCCGCCAGGCCGACAGGCGCATCGGACAGGCCGAGGCGGGCGGCACGCAGGCGCACCTGGTCGATCGCCTCCTCGCCGGAGATGTAGACGGCGCGGTGACCGAGACGGGCGATCCGGGCGGCGGCCTGGATCAGCAATGTCGATTTGCCGATGCCCGGATCGCCGCCGACGAGTAGCGCCGAACCGCGCACGAAGCCGCCGCCGGTGACCCGGTCGAGTTCGCCCACCCGGGTCTCGACGCGCGGCGGCGTGTCGCTCTCCCCGGCAAGGCCGACAAGAGGCACGACGCGGCCGCGCTTGCGGCTTGCTGCCGTCGGCGAGCCGCCGACCCCGCCGCCGCTGCGCTCCTCGACCAGCGTGTTCCACTCGCCGCAGCTCTCGCAGCGGCCGGCCCATTTGGACGTGACCGCTCCGCAGGACTGGCAGACATAGGCGGTGCCGCGCTTGGCCATCAGGCAGGGGTCCCGCTGTCGGAGGGCGTGCCGACATAGTGGCGGGCGAAGCGGGGCCCGAGCGATGTCAACAGCTCGTAGCCGATGGTGCCGGCACGGGCCGCCGTGTCGTCGACCGCGACATTGCGGCCGAACAGTTCGACGAAGGCCCCGCGGACGGCGATCCCTTCCGGAACCTCGCTGACATCGAAGGCGCTCATGTCCATCGAGATGCGGCCGAGTGCCGGCAGGCGGTGGCCGGCAAGCCAGGCTTCGGCACCTGTCTTTGTGTCGGTGGAGCCGGCCGCGCGCAGGAACCCGTCCGCATAGCCGGCGGCGACCATGGCGACACGCATGTCGCGGGGGGCGATAAAGGTCGCGCCATAGCCGATCGCGCCGCCCTTGCGCAGCGTGTGGGCCTGCAGGATGCGCGCCTCCAACGTGACGACGGGATCGAGCCGGCTTTCCTCCAGCGCCGAGGCCTGGCCGCCGTAGAGGGCGATGCCGGGGCGGGCGAGCTCGAAATGAAAGTCCGGGCCAAGGAAGATGCCGGCGGAATTGGCAAGCGAGCGCGGGACGCCGGGAAAGAGATCGGCAAGAGCGCGGAACCGGGCGAGTTGCGCCTGGTTCATCGGGTTGCCCGGCACATCGGCACAGGCAAGATGCGACATGATCAGCGCGAGGTCGAGCGGCGGGCCGCCGGCCACCGCCTCGGCTTCCTCCGCCGTCAGTCCGAGACGGCTGATGCCGGTGTCGACATGGAGCGCGGCAGGGCCGGGCGCGCCTGCCGCCCGCCATTCGGCGACCTCGTCCGGAGAGCCGAGGCAGGGGCGCAGGCCGTTGGCGGCGTAGAAGCTTGCTGCGCCGGGATAGAGCCCGTTGAGCACATGGATCACGGCGTCGGGCAGGTGGCGGCGCACGGTGGCGCCTTCCTGCGGCGTTGCGACGAAGTAGCTGCGGCAGCCGGCGATCCACAGCGCCTGCAGGCAAGGCGCATCGCCGAGGCCGTAGCAGTCGGCCTTGACTGCGGCGCCACAGGCCGTGCCCTCGTCGAGCTGTCCGGCGAGCCGGCGCCAGTTGGCGGCAAGCGCGGCGAGGTCGACGGTGATGCGGCCGTTGTCGCCGGGATCTGTGGCGCTGGCGCCGGAGTGGGTCTCGGTCACATCCCTGGTCCAGGCTCTGGCCGCGTCAATGCGGCTCGGGGAATCGGTCCGGATCGGCGAGGTCGGAGAAGCGGGTGAACTCGCCCTGGAAGTGCAGGTTCACTGTGCCGGTCGGGCCGTGACGCTGCTTGGCAATGATCACTTCGGCCCGGTTGCGCACCCTGTCAAGCTTCTCCTCCCACTTGACGAAGTCCTCGGTGCCTTCCTCAGGCATCGTCTTGCCCAGGTAATACTCCTCGCGGAACACGAAGAGCACCACGTCGGCGTCCTGCTCGATCGAGCCGGATTCGCGCAGATCCGACAGGATGGGGCGCTTGTCGTCGCGCGATTCCACTTGGCGGGAGAGCTGGGAGAGCGCGATGATCGGCACATGCAGCTCCTTCGCCAGCGCCTTCAGCCCGGTGGTGATCTCGGTGATCTCCTGGACGCGGTTGCCGCTGTTCTTCTGCGAGCCGGTGAGGAGCTGGATATAGTCGACGATCAGCAGGTCGAGGCCGCGCTGGCGCTTGAGGCGGCGGGCACGGGCCACGAGCTGGGCGATGGAGATGCCGCCGGTCTGGTCCACATGCAGCGGGACGAGCTGCATGGTCTGGGCGGCGGCGGCGAGCTTCTCGAAGTCGTGCTCGGAAATGTCGCCGCGGCGGATCTTCGAGGAGGAAATTTCGGTCTGCTCGGAAATGATACGGGTTGCGAGCTGCTCGGCCGACATTTCCAGCGAGAAGAAGCCGACGACGCCGCCATTGACGGTCTTCATCGAGCCGTCCGGCTGTTCCTCGGCCATGTAGGCCTCGGCGACATTGTAGGCGATGTTGGTGGCGAGCGAGGTCTTGCCCATGGCCGGGCGGCCGGCGAGCACGATGAGGTCGGAGGGCTGGAGCCCGCCCATCAGCGCGTCGAGATCGCGCAACCCGCTGGCGATGCCCGACAGCGCGCCCTCGCGTTGGAAGGCGGCGGCCGCCATTTCGATGGTGGCGGTCAGCGCGTCGCCGAAGGATACGAAGCCGGTATCCGTGCGACCCTTTTCCGCCAGTTCGAACAGGCGCCGCTCGGCATCGTCGATCTGGGCTGCCGGCGGCATGTCGATCGGCGCGTCGAAGGCGATGTTGACCATGTCCTCGCCGATGCGGATGAGGTTCCGGCGGATGGCGAGGTCGTAGATCGCCCGGCCGTAGTCTTCCGCATTGATGACGGAGGCGGCGTCGGCGGCGAGCCGCAGGATGTATTGCGCCGCCGACATATCGGCGATGCGGGCGTCCTGCGGGAAGAAGGTCTTCAGCGTGATCGGCGAGGCGACCTTGCCGGCGCGGATAAGCTGGCCGGCCTTCTCGTAGATCTCCCGGTGCGGGGCGATGAAGAAGTGGTCCGGCTCGAGAAAGTCGGAGACACGGTAATAGGTCTCGTTGTTGACGATGATGGCGCCCAGAAGCTGGCGCTCGGCCTCCGCATTGTGCGGGGCAACGCGCATCGATGCGGCGCTGGTGTCGTTCGCCGGAACGGTAGCCTTCATGACGCCTGTTTTCCCTTCTCAGCCCTTGTTCCTAGCGGAGGCGGAAGGAGGGGGGAAGCGCAAAACCCGGGCAGCAGGATTTCCACGAAAGGAACGGGGAAAACGCCGCCGTCCGGTTGACGTGGCGAGCCGACTTCGTTCCGCCGGCAAAGGGCCTGACAGCGGCCTTGACCCCGCGCATGACAGGAGTTTGACCGCCTTGTCCGCAGGCGCTGGGGGAACGGGGCGGATCGGCGATTCCATACGTGCAAACGGGCTCTTGCGTCCGTCATGGAAGTGTCGCTTAATGTTCATGTGAGCGACATAAGGCGTTCATATGAAACAAATACGAAATGCGGAGAGTTTCGTTCAACGCGCCTTCCATGCCGGAAGCCGTGTTGACCAGAACCGCATGTCGGGCCGGTTGCCCGAGCTTTGGGAGAGCAAAACATGGTTTATCGCAAGACCCTGGCCGGTCTGGTCGCCGCAACGATGCTTGCCGGCAGCACCACCGCGTCCTTCGCTGCCACCGAGATCCAGTGGTGGCATGCCTTTACCGGCCGACTCGCCGATCTGCTGAACGAGCAAGTCGAGAAGTTCAACGCCTCGCAGAGCGACTATGTCGTCGTCGCCTCGCACAAGGGCAATTATTCCGAGGCGCTGAATGCCGGCATCGCCGCCTTCCGCGCCGGCGAGCAGCCGCACATCCTTCAGGTCTTCGAAGTCGGCACCGCCACGATGATGGCCGCCAAGGGCGCCATCAAGCCGGTCTACGAGCTGATGGCCGAGGCCGGCAAGCCGATGGACCAGAGCGCCTATCTCGCCTCCGTCGCCGGCTACTACACCACCACTGCCGGCGAGATGCTGTCGTTCCCCTACAACTCCTCGACCCCGGTTCTCTACGTCAACAGTGACGCCCTGCAGGCGGCCGGGATCGCCCCGGACGTCGACCTCACCACCTGGGAAAAGGTCGGCGAGGTGCTGGACACGCTGAAGGCTGCCGGTGCGGCCTGCCCGCTGACGACCGCCTGGCAGAGCTGGGTGCATCTGGAGACCCTGTCGGCCTATCATGACGCTCCGTTCGCCACCAAGGAGAACGGTTTCGCCGGCACCGACACCGAACTGACCTTCAACGGTCCCGTTCAGGTTGCCCATATCGAGGCGATGGGCCAGTGGGCCAAGGACGGCAAGTTCATCTATGCCGGTCGTCGCAACGAAAGCGGTGCCCGCTTCCGCGCCGGCGAATGCGCGCTGTTCACCGAATCCTCGGCCGGCTATGCCGGCGTGAAGGCCGAGGCGCAGTTCGCCTTCGAGATCCGCCCGCTGCCGTACTGGGCTTCGGTCGAGGCCGCGCCGCTCAACACGATCATCGGCGGCGCTTCGCTGTGGGTGATGGCCGGCCACAAGGCCGAGGAATATGCCGGCGTTGCCGAGTTCCTGAACTTCCTGTCGTCGGCCGAAATCCAGGCCAAGTGGCACCAGGACACCGGCTATCTGCCGATCACCTATGCCGCCTTCGACACGACCAAGGCGTCCGGCTTCTACGAGGCCAATCCGGGCACGGACATCGCCGTCATCCAGATGACCGGCAAGGCGCCGACGGCCAACTCGAAGGGCCTGCGGCTGGGCAGCTTCGACCAGATCCGCGGCATCATCGACGAGGAACTGGAAGCGGTGTGGGCTGGCGACAAGTCGGCGAAGGACGCGCTGGATACGGCCGTGGAACGCGGCAACCAGTTGCTGCGCCGCTTCGAGCAGGCCAACCGCTGATCTCCTGAAACGGCCGCGGAAGCACGGCGCGCCCGCTTCCGCGCCCACCCCGAGAAACGGGAAACGGTCCGGCGATCCGCCGGGCCGTTTTCGCCCGTCGGCGAGGCTGCCGGGCTGACCAGCCGGGATCGTGCGCCATGCACAAACACGTCGTCTTCAACAACCGGGTGCTGCCCTATCTGCTGCTCGCGCCGCAGATCCTGGTGACGCTCGTCTTCTTCTTCTGGCCGGCGGGCCAGGCGATCTACCAATCGGCCTATATCCCCGATCCCTTCGGCCTGTCCTCGCAGTTCGTCGGCTTCGGCAATTTCGAGTTCCTGCTGCGCGATCGCTACTATCTCGCCTCGTTCAAGACCACGGTGGTGTTCTCGACCCTGGTTACGGTGGTGTCGATGGGCGCCGCGCTCTGGCTGGCGGTGATGGCCGACCGGGTGATCAAGGGCTCAAGCGCCTACAAGACGCTGCTGGTGTGGCCCTATGCGGTGGCCCCGGCGGTCGCCGGCGTGCTGTGGCTGTTCATGTTCAATCCCAATGTCGGCCTGGTCGCCTGGTATCTGAAGGCGATGGGCTACAACTGGAACCATGTGCTGAACGGCGATGAGGCGATGGGCCTCGTCGTCGTCGCGTCCGCCTGGCGCCAGATCAGCTACAATTTCCTGTTCTTCCTGGCCGGCCTGCAGGCGATCCCGAAAAGCGTGATCGAGGCGGCGGCCATCGACGGGGCAAGCTTTGCCCGCCGCTTCTGGACCATCGTCTTCCCGCTGCTGTCGCCGACCACGTTCTTCCTGCTGGTGGTCAACGTCGTCTATGCCTTCTTCGAGACGTTCGGCGTCATCCATACGATCACCGGCGGCGGCCCGCAGCAGGCGACGACGATCCTCGTCTACAAGGTGTTTTCCGACGGCTTCGTCGGCCAGGACCTCGGCTCGTCGGCGGCCCAGTCGGTCATCCTTCTCTTCGTGGTCGGGCTGCTGACGGTGGTCCAGTTCCGCTACATCGAACGCAAGGTGCATTACTGATGAGCGGCATGGTCGAAAAACGCGGGCTCGGCATCTGGCTGACCCATCTCGGGCTGATCATCGGCATCGCCATCATCTGCTTTCCGATCTACATGGCCTTCGTCGCCTCGACGGTGACGCAGCCGGAAATCGCCCGTCCGCCGATGCCGCTCATTCCCGGGCCGCATCTGATCGAGAACTACACGGCCGCATTGACGCGGGGCGTCAACTCGCCGGTCCTGCTGATGCTGTTCAATTCCAGCGTGATGGCGCTCGGCATCACCATCGGCAAGATCGTGATCTCGATCATCTCCGCCTATGCGATCGTCTATTTCCGCTTTCCGTTCCGCATGGCGTTCTTCTGGATGATCTTCCTGACCCTGATGCTCCCCGTCGAGGTGCGCATCGTGCCGACCTACGAGGTCGTCGCCGGGTTCGGAATGCTCAATTCCTATACCGGCCTGATCCTGCCGCTGGTCGCCTCGGCGACCGCGACCTTCCTGTTCCGCCAGTTCTTCCTGACCGTTCCGGACGAGTTGATCGAGGCGGCGCGGGTCGACGGGGCCGGGCCGGTGCGCTTCTTCCTCGACATCCTGCTGCCGATGTCGCGGACCAACATCGCCGCGCTGTTCGTGATCCTCTTCATCTACGGCTGGAACCAGTATCTCTGGCCGCTGCTGATCACCACCAAGCCGGAGATGAACACCATCGTGATGGGCATCAAGCAGATGTTCCCGTCCGGCGACGACATCGCCAACTGGCCGGTGATCATGGCGACGACGCTGCTCGCGATGCTGCCGCCCGTCGCCGTCGTCATCTTCATGCAGGGGCTCTTCGTAAAGGGGCTCGTGGAAAGCGAGAAATAGGTTCCATGGCGAAGATCGGTTTTTCGAATGTCCGCAAGTCCTACGGCCCCACCGAGGTCATCCACGGGGTCGACGCGGAAATCGCCGATGGCGAGTTGATCGTCATCGTCGGGCCGTCGGGCTGCGGCAAGTCCACCTTGCTGCGGATGGTGGCGGGGCTGGAGACCATCACCGCGGGCGAGATCCGCATCGGCGACCGGGTGGTCAACGATCTGGAACCGCGCGAGCGCGACATTGCCATGGTGTTCCAGAACTACGCGCTCTATCCGCATATGTCCGTCTTCGACAACATGGCCTACGGCCTGAAGATCGCCGGCGTTCCCAAGGCGGAAATCGCCGAACGGGTCGCGCAGGCGGCGAAGATGCTGGAACTCGAGCCCTATCTCGACCGCAAGCCGCGCCAGCTTTCCGGCGGCCAGCGCCAGCGTGTCGCCATGGGCCGGGCGATCGTGCGCAAGCCATCGGTCTTCCTGTTCGACGAGCCGCTGTCGAACCTCGATGCCAAGCTGCGCGTGCAGATGCGCGTGGAGATCAAGACGCTGCAGCGCCGCCTCGGCGTCACCTCGCTCTATGTCACCCACGATCAGGTCGAGGCCATGACCATGGCCGACCGCATCATCGTCATGAACGGCGGCAATGCCGAGCAGGTCGGCACGCCGCTCGCCGTCTATCACAAGCCGGCGACGGTCTTTGTCGGCGGCTTCATCGGTTCGCCGCCGATGAACTTCCTGCAGGCGGCGCGGCTTGCGGCAAGCGGCCTCCTGCGCAAGGTGACGGAGACCGGCGGGGCGGCTGGAAAGCTCGACACGGTTGGCGTGCGGCCGGAGCACCTTGCCTTCTGCTCGGCAGGCGAGGCGGTGCTGTCGGGCAAGCTGATGATCGCCGAGGCTCTCGGGGCGGAAACACTGGCCCATGTGGAACTCGACGACGGCGAGCGGATGATCGTGCGCATCGAGGGCGGGCGCGAGGTTCCGGCGGCCGGCGCGCGGGTGCATCTGTCCTGCACGTCCGAGCATCTGCACTATTTCGGCGCCGACGGGAAACGGCTGCCCGATTGACCTGGACAACAAGTCCGGCCGGCGCTCGATTGGCGCCGGCCGTCCGTCTTCGTCCTCACTCCAGCGTTTCGATCAGCCGGACCATGAGCTGCATCCGCTCGCCCAAGGAGGGGATGAGGATGTGCTCGTTGAGGGTGTGGACGTCGTCGCCGTCGGGCCCGAGCCCGTCGAGCGTCGGCACCTTGTCGGCGATGAAATTCCCGTCCGAGCCGCCGCCGGTCGTCTCGCCGATCAGCTCGAAGCCGATTTCGGCGGCCAGTCCCGCCGCATGGTCGAACAGCGCCTTGCTGGCCGGCGATTGCTCGAACGGCTGGCGATTCATGCCGCCGGTGATCGTCAGCCTGGTGTCCGGCGTTTTCGGCGCAAGGCCGGTAATGCGGGCGACCATCTCCTCGGCCGCCGTGAGCGTCGGTACGCGCAGGTCGATCTCGGCGCTCGCGAATTGCGGAACGACATTGGTGCCGCTGCCGCCGCGGATCTCGCCGACATTGACGGTGATCTCGCGGTCATAGTCGGTCATCGCCTCCAGCGCGATGATCTGGTGGGCAAGCTCGGTCACCGCGCTGCGGCCCTGCCAATGACGGGCGCCGGCATGGGCGGGGCGGCCCTCCACCTTCAGCGTGAAACGGCCGACGCCCTTGCGGGCGGTGACCACATGGCCGCCATTGCGGGCGGGCTCGGTCACGAGGGCGTATTTGGCTGCACCGCCGAGCCGCTCGATGAGCGGCCGCGAGGTCGGGCTGCCGACCTCCTCGTCCGAGGTGAAGAGGATGCTGACCGCAAGGGCAGGGGGCGTGGCCCCGGCCTTGATGTCGGCCGCGACCTTGCGCATGGCGGCAAGGCCGTTATAGGCGCCGCCCTTCATGTCGCAGATGCCGGGACCGTAACAGCGGTCGCCTTCGATGCGGATCGGCAGGTCCTTGTCGATGGTGCCGCGTGGGTGAACGGTGTCGAGATGCGACAGGAAGAGAATGCCAGGCGCGGAGTGGTCGCCCCAGGGTGAGCGCACCAGCAGGTGGTCGCCATGGCCGTCGCGGCCGGGAAAGCGCTCGGTGGTGGCGCCGAACGCCTCGGCCTGCGCAGCGACGAGATCCATCAGCCGGTTGAGCCCCTCGACATCCGGCGTGTGCGTCTCGATGCGTACCCAGTCAAGCAGGCCGGCGAGCAACTCCTCCGACGACGGCTTCATGTCTATCCTCATGCGATGTGAAAGAAAATCGGGTGGGGGCGTCATGTTAGCCCGCTGTTTCGCTGTTAGCGAGGGGCAATGACGATGGGTGGGACGGCACGGCTTGCGAGCAACCGAAGCCGTAGCGTCGTGGGACGAAAAAAGCGCCGGCCCGAGGGCCGACGCTTCACGTTTGCTCCTTCCGCCCAGAGAGGTGGAGGCCTGGGAGGCGGAGGCCTGCTCAGGCGGCGCGAACGCCGGTGAGGAAGCTCTCGACTTCCCGCTTGAGGGCGGCGGCGTCCCGGTTCACGGCGGCGGCGGCCGATGCCACGTCGCCGGCGGCGCTGCGGGTGTCGCTGGCGGCATGGGAGACGCCGAGAATGTTCGAGGTGACCTCCTGCGTGCCGCGCGAGGCCTCCTCGACATTGCGGGCGATCTCGCCGGTTGCCGCACCCTGTTCCTCGACGGCGGCGGCGATGGCGGCGGCAATGGCGTTCATCTCCTCGACCGTACGTCCGATCGACTGCACCGCGCCGACGGCGATGCGCGTTTCGCTCTGGATCGCCGTGATCTGGGAGGTGATCTCCTCGGTTGCCTTGGACGTCTGGGAGGCAAGCTCCTTGACCTCGGCGGCGACGACGGCGAAGCCGCGCCCGGCCTCGCCGGCGCGGGCCGCCTCGATGGTCGCGTTCAGCGCCAGCAGGTTGGTCTGCTCGGCGATGGCGGCGATCATGCTGACCACCTGGCCGATCTTCTCGGCGGCATTGGCAAGGCCCTGGATCTGGCTGTCGGTGCGCTGTGCCTCGCCGACCGCCTGCGAGGCGATCTGCGACGACTTGGAGACCTGCGAGCCGATCTCGGAGATCGACGACGACAGTTCCTCGGTCGCCGAGGCGACGGTCTGCACATTGGCCGCGGCCTGCTGGGCGGCGGTCGCGACCGTCGTCGAGCGGGCATTGGTGCTTTCGGCGATGTCGGCCATGGAGCGGGCGTTCTGCTCCATATTGCCGGCCGAGGAGGTCACCGCGGTCAGCAGGGCGGTGGCGCTCTCGTCGAAGCGCCGGGTCATCTCCTCGATGCGCTGCGCCCGCTGCTCACGCGCCCGCTGCTCCTCGACCTGGGCGGAGGAGAGGTCCTGCGCGCGCAGCATGCCATCGCGGAACACTTCGGTCGCGTCTGCCATCTTGCCGATCTCGTCCTTGCGGCCGGCGCCCGGCACGGAGACCGAGAGGTCGCCCTGGGCGAGGTGGCGCATGGCCTCGGTGATCGCGGCGATCGGCCGGCTGATGCTGTTGGCCAGCAGCAAGGCAGCCACGCCGATCAGGGCGATGAGCGGCAGGATCCACAG
Source organism: Stappia sp. TSB10GB4 (assembly GCF_900185745.1). Taxonomy (NCBI): domain Bacteria; kingdom Pseudomonadati; phylum Pseudomonadota; class Alphaproteobacteria; order Hyphomicrobiales; family Stappiaceae; genus Stappia; species Stappia sp. TSB10GB4. Next base: position 18,658 of record NZ_FYAV01000021.1, read on the forward strand.
GGCGCTGGTCAGCAGCTTGCCGTAGAAGGCACTGGTGACGTCGTCGACATAGAGCGACGTGGAAATCGTCCACTGCCAAGGTGCGTGGGGCAGCGAATAGGCGATCTTCGGCGCAGGAACCGTCTCGCCGAGGCGGGGGAACATGAACTCGGTATAGCCGCCACCATTTCGAGATGCGTTGACTTGGCTGCTCACGAAGTCGACGCCGTTTTCGTCGCGCGACGACCACATGTTCTTGCCTTCCAGCGCGGTGTTGGGATGGGCGAGTACCGTGCCCTGGTCGGCGGGGCTCGCGTCGATCGCGAGGAAATAGTCGGTGCCGTTGAAGCGCATGGTGCGCAGCATGGACTTGGCGAGCGCCTGGGCTTCCTCCACGCTCATCCGCCCCTGCCTTGCTTCCTCGGCAATGGCGGCCACGAGGCTGGCCGCAGTCTCAACCTGGGTGCGAACCAGTTCGCGGCGGTCGTGCATCATCGAGCCGTAGAGCGAATAGATCTGGACGCCTGCGACGAGAAGCAGGGCTGCCAGTGTGCCGGCGACAAGCGTCAGCATTTTCTGTTTGATGGACATGGCGGGAGGCGACCTCGAGACAGTGAAGATGTCGCAATAGGTAAGGGGAACTACTGAATTACCGGTAAATATTCCGGAGAAACAAATGAGATTCAGTTCTTGCCCATACGTCATCTACTTCATTTTTCAATCTCTGATTGTGGGTAATTTCTGTATTTGAACGTCTGGGTTGGGGTGTCGCCGGCGGGGGGCAAACAGCCGTCGCGGCTTGGCCGGGTGCAATGTGGGCTATAAGGTCTGCTCCGACAGTGCGTTGCGATCCGATGACGAGGGGAGGGAACAGTTTGAGCCTTGTTCTTTACGAGTTGTGCGGCGCCGATGCGGGCCGCCCCTTCAGCCCCTATGCCTGGCGCATCCGCATGGCGCTCAAGCACAAGGGGCTCGATTTCGAATGTCGGCCGAAGCCGTTCACCGAGATCCCGGCGATCGCGCCGGAAGCCGGCAGGACGGTGCCGATCCTCGTCGACGGCGACAGGACGATCTGCGACAGTTGGGCGATCGCCACCTATCTGGAAGATGCCTATCCGGACCGGCCGAGCCTGTTCGGCGGGACAGGCGGACGGGCTGCGGCGAAGCTCGTCGAGGGTTGGGTGAACGGCTCGGTGAGCGCGCTGATCGCGCGGCTCATCGTCAAGGACATCTGGGACATCCTGGCTCCGGCCGACCAGGCCTACTTTCGCGAGACGCGCGAAGTGCGGTTCGGCATGAGCCTGGAGGAGGTGCAGGCCGGGCGCGAGGCGCGCCGTGCCGATCTTGCCACCGTGCTGCTGCCGCTGCACCTGATGCTGAAGAGCCAGCCGTTTATCGGCGGCGAGGCGCCCCTGCACGGCGACTACCTGCTTTTCGGGACGCTGCAATGGGCGCGGATCGCGAGCCCGTTCGAACTGCTTGAGCCGGACACGCCGGTTGCACAGTGGCGAGAGCGCTGCCTCGATCTCTTCGCCGGCTTCGGACGCAGCGTGCCGGCGGCCCGATCGATCTGAAAAACAGCGGAAAACAGCGACCCTTGCGCCTTGCGGGGGCGTCCATCCCCGGCTATACGCATGGCGCGCCCGCTCACGGGCGCACCGAGATCATGGATCGTCCGGCATCAAGGCGCGGACGGGCGGGGCCCGCGAGGGCGCGAGGTCCTGCCGGACAACAACGGGAAAACGACTGATGGCGATCGAGCGTACCTTTTCGATGATCAAGCCGGACGCGACGCGCCGCAACCTGACCGGCGCGATCACCAAGATGCTGGAGGATGCCGGCCTGCGCGTCATCGCTTCCAAGCGCGTGTGGATGTCGCGCCGCGAGGCCGAGGGCTTCTACGCGGTGCACAAGGACCGTCCGTTCTTCGGCGAACTGGTCGAGTTCATGTGCTCGGCGCCGACCGTCGTGCAGGTTCTGGAAGGCGAGAACGCCATTGCCAAGAACCGTGAAGTGATGGGCGCCACCAACCCGGCCAATGCCGACGAGGGGACCATCCGCAAGACCTTTGCCCTGAACATCGGCGAGAACTCGGTGCACGGCTCCGACGGCGCGGACACCGCCGCCCAGGAGATCGCCTACTGGTTCTCCGAGACCGAAATCGTCGGCTAAGGCTGCGGGTCGCCTCGCGGCAGCGCACCGAACGAGATCTGGAAGGGCCGGCCGTCGCGCCGGCCCTTTCGTTTGTCCGGCGACCGGTCCTTGACATGATGGCGGCGGCAGGGCGAGCCTTGGCGCCGTTCCCCCTGCCCGCGAGAGACGCATGAACGCTCCTGTTGCCACCGACCCCATCCTGAAGGCCTCCGCCTGTCCGCATGACTGCCCGTCCACCTGCGCGCTGGAGGTCGAACTCTTTGCCGACGGGCGGATCGGACGGCTCCGGGGCGCACGGGCCAACGCTTATACAGCCGGCGTCATCTGCGCCAAGGTCGCGCGGTATTCCGACCGGCTCTACCATCCGGATCGGCTGACGCGGCCGTTGAAGCGCGTCGGGGCGAAGGGGGAAGGCCGCTTCGAGCCGGTGTCGTGGGAGGAGGCGCTGGACCTGGTCGCGGCCGCCTTCCTCAAGGCCGAAGCCGAGCATGGGCCCCAGGCCGTGTGGCCCTACCACTATGCCGGCACGATGGGCCTGGTGCAGCGGGACTCGATCCACCGTCTGCGTCATGCCAAGCGCTATTCTCGCCAGTTCGACACGATCTGTACCAACATGGCCTGGACCGGCTATATCGCCGGAACGGGCCGGCTTGCCGGACCCGATCCGCGCGAGATGGCGGTCGCCGACATGGTGGTGATCTGGGGCACCAACCCGGTCTCCACCCAGGTCAACGTGATGACCCATGCGATCACCGCGCGAAAGACGCGCGGGGCGAAGATCGTTGCCATCGACGTCTACCCGACCCAGACCGTGAAACAGGCGGATCTCGGTCTTGTGCTGAAGCCTGGCACGGACGCCGCGCTCGCCTGCGCGGTGATGCATGTGCTGTTCCGCGACGGCTATGCGGACCACGATTACCTTGCCCGCTACACCGACTGCCCGGACGAGCTTGAGGCGCATGTCGCGCAGCGCCCGCCTCAATGGGCGGCGGCGATCACCGGCCTTTCGGTGGAGGAGATCGAACTCTTCGCCCGGATGGTCGGCGAGACCAAGCGCACCTTCTTCCGTCTTGGCTATGGCTTCACCCGCCAGCGCAACGGCGCGGTGTCGATGCATGCGGCCTCCTGCATCGCGGCTGTGACCGGCGCCTGGCAGTATGAGGGCGGCGGTGCGTTCCATAACAACGGCGCGATCTATACGCTCGACAAGTCGATGATCGAGGGCCATTCGCTGATCGATCCGGCGGTGCGGCAGCTCGACCAGAGCCAGATCGGCCGGGTGCTGACGGGCGATGCCGAAGCGTTGCGGCATGGGCCGCCGGTGACGGCGATGCTGATCCAGAACACCAATCCGGTGTCGGTGGCGCCCGAGCAGGAGTTGGTGAAGCAGGGCTTTGCCCGCGAGGATCTCTTCGTCTGCGTGCATGAGCAGTTCATGACCGAGACGGCGATGATGGCCGACGTGGTGCTGCCGGCGACGCAGTTTCTCGAGCATGACGACATCTACAAGGGCGGCGGGCACCAGTATCTGCTGCTGGGGCCAAAGCTTGCGGAGGGGCCGGGCGAGACCCGGGAGAACCTCTACGTGCTCAACGAGATCGCCCGCAGGGTCGGCGCGGCCGAGCATCAGGGCTTTGCCATGAGCGCGCGCGAGCACATCGACTGGATGCTGAAGGCCTCCGGCTTCGGCTCGCTGGAGGCGATCGAGCGTGATCGTTGGGTCGACTGCCAGCCCGACTTCCGGACTGCGCATTATCTCGACGGCTTCAATTGGCCGGACGGCAAGTTCCGCTTCAAGCCCGACTGGCCGAAGGTGCCGGCGCCCAATGACGGACCGATGGGTCCGTTCGCCGACATGCCGGCCTTGCCCGACCACTGGGCGGTAAACGAGGTGGCGGACGAGGAGCATCCCTTCCGCCTCGCCACCTCGCCGGCGCGCTCTTTCCTCAACTCGACCTTCAACGAGACCGCGTCCTCGCGCGACAAGGAAGGGCGACCGGAGCTGATGATCGGGCCGCAGGATGCCGAAAGGTACGGGATCACTGACGGCGACCGCATCCGCATCGGCAATCGTCGCGGCGCGGTGATCCTGCATGCCCGCCTGACCGAGGGGCTGAAGCCCGGCGTCGTGGTGGCGGAGGGGATCTGGCCGAACGAGGCCTATCCGGACCGCCGGGGCATCAACACGCTGACGGGGGCCGACGCCGTGGCGCCCTATGGCGGTGCGGCGTTTCACGACATCGCCGTGTGGGTGCGCAAGGACTGACCGCGCGCACCCGTAGCAAGGCGGAGGTGGGCGGTCTCAGGCCGCCCGTTCGCCGCGCAGGGTGGCGGGGATGCGTGCTGCCGGGCCGAACACCGTGCGCTCGAACCGCAAGGCATAATCGGCCAGCGTCGGGATCGCCGCCGCATGGCGCATCAGCGGTGTGTCGATGTCGCTCGCGAGGATGTTGAGCACGACGCCGACAACGCTGGCATCGACCGTGGTCGGCCGGTCGCCCATGAAGAAGGGCTTGTCGTCCAGAAAGGTGGCGATGGCGTCAAGACCCGCGCGGCCGAAGGCGTAGATCTCGTCCGGCGTGTGCCGGCCAAGGCCGTGCGCATGCAGCGTCCGGCTGATGTTCTCCCGGCTGGCGTTCAGAACGTCCCGCCGCATTTCTTCCGGGACCTGGGCAAGGGCGATGGAAAGGATCATCTTCTCGCCGGCAGGATCGATCCATCGGGCATGGACCATGGTCCAGCGCAGGTGTTCCTCGACCATACGGCGGAACGCTTCGGCCATGGCCAGTTCGACACCGGTCAGCGTTTCGTCGACGGCGAGACCGTGATGGCGCTCGAGGTGACGCTGAATCAGCGAACTGTCGGGAATGATGAGGCTGCCATCCTTCAGCACCGGGACCTTGCCGTGAGGCAGCGCAGCAAAATCGATGGTCGGTTCCATCCGATAATCGCAGCCGGCCAGCGCCAGCAGGGCTTCCGCCTTGTAGCAGAAGGGCGAGAGGCTGCGAATGTCGGGGGCGGGCGGGAAGTTGACGAGAACGAGCATGGCGGCATCTCCTGGGGTTGCGTCTGGCCCGAGTCTTGTAGGCGGCTCCTCCTGACAGCATACTGTCAGCATCGTTTGGCAGTGTGTTCGCGGAAGGAGAAGCGATGCGTCGTGCCGACAGGTTGCTGCAGGTGCTCCAGATCCTGCGCCGGTACCGCAGGCCGGTCAGCGGCGCGGCCATCTCCGCCGAGCTCGAAGTCTCGCTCCGCACCCTTTATCGCGACATCGCCGCGCTGCAGGCGTCCGGCGTGCCGGTGGTTGGCGAGGCCGGTGTCGGCTACGTGCTGGAGGAAGGCTATGACCTGCCGCCGCTGATGTTCACGGCGGAGGAACTGGAGATTGTCATGCTCGGCCTGCGCATGGTGGAGGGGCGCGGCGATGCGGCGATCCGGCGCACCGCGCGCGATGCCGTCGCGAAGATCGCGACGGTTCTGCCGGACGGCCTGCGCGACGGCTTCCTGGACGCACCGCTCTATGCGCCGCCGCCCTGCGAGCTGCCGGGCGACCGGATCGAGCTGGCGCGGCTGCGGGAGGCGCTGAGACTGGAGCGGAAGGTCGAGATCCTCTATCAGGTTCCGGAGCGTCCGCCCGAGCGCCGCGTGGTCTGGCCGATCGTGCTGGCCTTTTTCGAGCATGCTCGGGTGCTGGCCGCCTGGTGCGAGTTGCGGCAGGACTATCGCAACTTCCGCACCGACCGAATGCTGGAAATGACGGTGCTGGAGGCGCGCCCGCCGCGCGGCCGCAAGCGGCTCTACGCGGAGTGGCGAAGACACCGTATGGAGGAAGCGAGAGCCAGAGACGCAGCGGCGGCGAACGAAGACGCCGTAGGATGCCGCGCCGCCGGCTGAGTCGGCGGAGGATCTGGGTTCAGCCCTTCGGCGCGATGAGCGGCGCCTGGGCCGTATCCGCGCCGGATTTCAGCCGCACCCGCATTCCGTCGATCTCGAAGGCATCGGCCGCAACAAGGGCAAGCGCTTGCGGGTAGATGCGGTGTTCAACCTCGAGCACCCGCGCGCCGAGCGTTGCCGGCGTGTCCTCGTCGAGCACGGCCACCGCACCTTGCGCGATGATCGGCCCGGCATCCATCTCCGGGCGGACGAAATGCACCGTCGCCCCGTGCAGGCGGCAGCCTTCCGCCAGCGCCCTTGCGTGGGTGTCGAGGCCCTTGAAGGCCGGCAGCAGCGCCGGGTGAATGTTGAGCAGGCGGTCGTGCCAGCGCTCCACGAACCAGGGCGTCAGGATGCGCATGAAGCCGGCGAGGCAGACGAGGTCGACGTTGCGGTTGCGTAGTTCGGCGTCGAGCTTCTCCTCGAAAGCCTGCCGTCCGCCCTGGCCGCGATGGCTGACGGCGAGGGCCTCGATGCCGGCCGCGCGCGCCTTGTCGAGGGCAGGCGCGTCGGGGACGTTGGCGATCACCGCGACAATCTCGGCCGGGAAGGCCGGGTCGGCCGCCGCCGACAGCAGGGCCGTCATGTTGGATCCGCGCCCCGAGACGAGGATCGCCGTGCGCTTGCGACCGGAGGTGGACGGGGCAGAGGTCAAAGCATCAAGGCTCCGTCGAAGATCACGGCCTCGTCACCCGTGCGCGGGCCAAGCGTGCCGATGCGGCTCACCGTCTCGCCTTCGGCGGTCAGGATCGCGATCGCCTCGTCAGCGGTCTCGGCCGAAACGGCGACGACCATGCCGACGCCGCAGTTGAAGGTGCGCAGCATCTCCGACTGGGCGACGCCGCCGGCCTTGGCCAGCCAGCCGAAGACAGGCGGAACGGAGATGGCGGACAGGTCGATGCGGGCACCGAGATGGTCGGGCAGCACGCGCGGCAGGTTTTCCGGCAGGCCGCCGCCGGTGATATGGGCAAGTGCCTTGATGCCGGCGCCGGCCTTGAGCGCTGCCATCAGCGGCTTCACATAGATATGGGTCGGCGTCATCAGCGCTTCGCCGAGGGTCGCGCCGGGCGCGAAGGGGGCGGCAGCGCTCCAGTCGAGGCCGGACTGTTCGACGATCTTGCGCACCAGCGAGAAGCCGTTGGAATGCACGCCGGAGGAGGCGAGGGCGAGCAGCACGTCGCCGTCCGCAATATCGCCGCGCGGCAGCAGGGCGCCGCGCTCGGCCGCGCCGACGGCGAAGCCGGCAAGATCATAGTCACCCTTGCCGTACATGCCCGGCATTTCCGCGGTCTCGCCGCCGATCAGCGCGCAGCCGGAGATGCGGCAGCCCTCGGCGATGCCTTTCACCACGTCGGTGGCGACCTCGACGTCAAGCGCGCCGCAGGCGTAATAATCGAGGAAGAACAGCGGTTCGGCGCCCTGCACGACGAGATCGTTGACGCACATGGCGACGAGATCGATGCCGACGGTCGCATGGGCGCCGCTGTCGATGGCGATCTTGAGCTTGGTGCCGACGCCGTCATTGGCGGCGACGAGGATCGGATCGGTGAAGCCGGCGGCCTTGAGGTCGAACAGGCCGCCGAACCCGCCGATCTCGCTGTCGGCGCCGGGACGGGCGGTCGCCTTCACGAAGGGCTTGATCCGCCGCACGAGGGCGTTGCCCGCGTCGATGTCGACGCCCGCGTCGGCATAGCTCAGGCCGTTCTTGGGGGAGGGGGTCGCCTCGCTCATGCTGGTCGTGTCTCCGAAAGCCGTACAGGGCGCGCATACAAACACAGAAGCGCCGGAATGCAAGCGAAACCGGGCCCTGTTTGCACAGGCGTCCAGCCATCGAGGCAGGGGACTGGCTGACGGCTTCACGGCGGGATGTTCGGCCTGTGGTGAACCGGGAAAATGGCGGAGCTCTGCCGAGGGCCTGCTTGACGCTCCGCGGCGCGGCTGCCTATCTGCTGGGAACGCGGTGGAATGGCCCGACGGTCGGGCAGGAGACGGGTTCTCGTGACGCTCAAGCGGCAAATCTATTTCTGGCTGGCGTCCTTCGCGCTGTTCGCGGCCTTCGTCTATCTGTTCAGCCCGATCCTGCTGCCGTTTGTCGCCGGCATGGCTCTCGCCTATCTGCTGGATCCCGTGGCCGACCGGCTGGAGGCCGTCGGCCTGCCGCGTCTGGGGGCGACCATCGTCATCCTGGTGGTTTTCGTGCTCGCCTTCGTGGTGGTCCTGCTGCTGCTGCTGCCGGTGCTCGGCAACCAGCTCGCCTCCTTCCTGCAGGCCTTTCCTGGTCTGGTCAGTTCCTTGCAGGAGTTGATCACCACCGGGTTCGGCAGCCGTGTCTTCGAGTTGCTGGGTATCGGCGGGCAGGATCTGAAGGCGAATGTCGGCAGCCTGCTGGGCGAGGGAGCCGGCTGGATCGGCGGATTGCTGAAGTCGGTGTGGAACGGCGGACAGGCCCTGCTGTCGGTGATCTCGCTCTTCGTCGTCACGCCGGTCGTCGCCTTCTACCTGCTGCTCGACTGGGACCGGATGGTGACGCGGATCGATGGCTGGCTGCCGCGCCAGCATCAGGACACGGTGCGCCGCCTGGCGCGCGAGATGGACCGCGCGGTCGCCGGTTTCGTGCGCGGCCAGGTCAGCGTCTGCTTCCTGCTCGGCGCATTCTATGCGGTCGGGCTTGCGGCGGTCGGGCTCAATTTCGGCCTGCTGATCGGCATCGGCGCCGGCCTCGTCAGCTTCATTCCCTATGTCGGGGCAACGCTCGGCCTGGTCGTTTCCCTCGGCGTTGCGCTGGTGCAGTTCTGGCCGGACTGGCCGATGGTCGCGGTGGTGCTGGCGATCTTCGCTGTCGGCCAGTTCCTGGAAGGCAACATCCTGCAGCCGAAGCTGGTGGGCAACAATGTCGGCCTGCATCCTGTCTGGCTGATGTTCGCGCTGTTCGCCTTCGGCTACTTGTTCGGCTTCGTCGGCATGCTGATCGCGGTGCCGGCGGCAGCGATGATCGGTGTGCTGACCCGCTTCGCGCTGTCCCAGTACATGGCGAGCACGCTGTACACCGGAGAGGGTACGCTGATGGCCAGCGGCGTACCGGGCGATCCCGGAGAAGTGTCCGCTGCGCCGGAGCACGTGGAGGGGGGCAATGGCTGACAGGCTGCGCGGCGGCACGCAATTGCCGCTGATCCTGCCGCATGAGGCGGCTTTCGGGCGCGACGATTTCCTGCTCGGAGCCTCCAACCGGGCTGCGTTCGCCCTGATCGACGGCTGGCCCGACTGGCCGTCGCAGGCCGCGCTTCTCGCCGGCCCGGTGGGGTCGGGCAAGACCCATCTCGCCCATGTCTGGCAGGCGGCTAGCGGAGCGGCGATCCTGCCGGCCTCGGAGCTGCGCCGCGAGCAGGTCGAGGAGCTTGCCCGTAGCGGCGCCGTGGCGCTGGAGGATGCGCATGCGGGCTTCGACGAGACGGCGCTGTTCCATCTCTTCAACGCCCTTCGCGACAAGGGCGGCAGCCTGCTGGTGACCTCGCGGAGCTGGCCGCAATCCTGGGGGCTGCGGCTGCCCGATCTTGCCTCCCGCCTGCGCGCCGCGACGCCGGTGGAGATCCAGGAGCCGGATGACGACCTGTTGCGGCGGGTGCTGGTCAAGTTGTTCGCCGATCGGCAGATCGACATCGATCCGGCCGTGATAGACTTCCTCGCGGTGCGCATGGAGCGCTCGGTGGCGGCGGCGCAGGCGCTGGTCGACCGGCTCGACAGGGCATCGCTGTCGGCGGGCCGGCGGATCACGCGGCCGCTCGCGGCGGCGGTGCTGGCGGAGCGGGACCCTGTTGGCTGACACTGTTTGCCGGGTGATGCAAATCCGTCAAATCAATCCGCTATGGTCGCCGACGACAGCGATGACAGGTGACCGGCGCGATCCGGTCCGCAGGAGGCAGGCATGAACGAGACCAGCGTGAACCCGAAGGATCCGGACGCATCTCCGGCACAGGCGCGGCCGGCACAACCCGTGTCGGACGCGGCCGAGGCGCTGGCCGATCATCCAAGCCGGTTCATCAATCGTGAGGTCTCCTGGCTGCAGTTCAACCGCCGGGTGCTGGAGGAAGCGGAGAACACCTCCCATCCGCTGCTGGAGCGCCTGCGCTTTCTGTCGATCTCGGCGAACAATCTCGACGAGTTCTTCATGGTGCGCGTCGCCGGCCTGCGCGCCCAGCAGCGCGAGGGGGTCGCCACCCGCTCGATCGATGGCCTGACGCCGGGCGAACAGTTGGAGCGGATCTCTGCCGCGGTGCTGTCGCTGCAGATCGAGCAGCAGAGCGTGTGGCGCGAGATGCACAGGCTGCTGGCCGCCGAACGCATCGCCATCGTCGACGGGCCGGATCTCAGCCCGCGGGATCTGCAGTGGCTGGAGGACTATTTCCTCGCGCATATCTTCCCGGTGCTGACGCCGCTGGCAATCGATCCGGCGCATCCCTTCCCGTTTATCGCCAATCTGGGCTTTTCGCTGGTGCTGGAACTGGCGCCGGAAAAGGGCGGACGCGGCATGACCGCCTTGCTGCGCATTCCCGCCCAGCTCGACCGTTTCGTGCGTCTGCCGAGTTCGGACCACGAACATGGCGATCGCTACATCACCATCGAGAATGCGCTCGGCCTGTTCATCACCCGCCTGTTCCCCGGCTATCATATTCGCGGCAAGGGGGCGTTCCGGGTGATCCGCGATTCCGACCTGGAAATCGAGGAGGAGGCGGAAGATCTCGTGCGCCTGTTCGAGAGCGCGCTGAAGCGCCGTCGCAGGGGGTCGGTGATCCGTCTGGAGATCGAGGAGACGACGCCGCAGTCACTGCGCGACTTCGTCGCCGAGGCGCTTGGCGCGACCGGCGACGAGGTCTTCATGGTCGATGGGCTGCTGGCGCTCAACAACTTGTCGCAGCTCGTTTCCATCGACCGCGAGGATCTCAAGTTCGAGCCGTTCTCGCCACGCTTTCCCGAGCGTATCCGCGAGCATGGCGGCGATTGTTTCGCGGCGATCCAGCAGAAGGACATCATCGTCCACCATCCGTACGAGTCCTTCGATGTGGTGGTGCAGTTTCTGCGGCAGGCGGCGCAGGACCCGGATGTGGTGGCGATCAAGCAGACGCTCTACCGCACGTCCAGCAATTCGCCGATCGTCAAGGCTTTGGTCGAGGCGGCGGAGGCCGGCAAATCGGTCACCGCGCTGGTCGAGCTGAAGGCGCGCTTCGACGAGGAGGCCAATATCCGCTGGGCCCGCGATCTGGAGCGGGCCGGCGTGCAGGTCGTCTTCGGCTTCCTGGAGCTGAAGACCCACTCCAAGCTCTCCATGGTGGTTCGCCGCGAGCATGGCGAGCTGCGCACCTACTGCCATCTCGGCACCGGCAACTACCACCCGATCACCGCGCGCATCTATACGGACCTGTCCTATTTCACCGCCGATCCGCGCATCGGCCGGGAGGTCGCCAAGATCTTCAACTTCATCACCGGTTATGCCGAGCCGGTGGAGCTGGAACACATGATGGTGTCGCCGGTGACGCTGCGCGACGGCATCCTCCGGCTGATCGCGAACGAGGCGGAGCATGCGGCCGCCGGGCGTCCGGCGCAGATCTGGATGAAGATGAACTCGCTGGTCGATCCCGGCATCATCGACGCGCTCTACAAGGCGAGCCAGGCAGGCGTGCGGATCGACCTGGTGATCCGCGGCATCTGCTGCCTGCGTCCCGGCATTCCTGGCCTGTCTGAGAACATTCGCGCGAAGTCGATCATCGGCCGGTTCCTGGAGCACAGCCGCATCTTCTGCTTCGGCAACGGTCATGGGCTTCCCTCGCCGGATGCGGTCGTCTATATCGGCTCGGCGGACCTGATGCCGCGCAATATCGACCGGCGGGTGGAGACGCTGACGCCGCTTCTCACACCGACGGTGCACGAACAGGTGCTCGATCAGATCATGGTCGCCAATCTGAAGGACAACCAGCAGAGCTGGCGGCTGCTGCCCGATGGGGGGCACGAACGCGTGCATCTCGGCAAGGGCGAGAAACCCTTCAACGCCCACCAGTATTTCATGACGAATCCGTCGCTCTCCGGCCGTGGCAAGTCGCTGCGCAGCCACAGTCCGAAACCCTTCGCGGAGCCGAGGAAGCGTGGCTGACAGCCTAAAGCATGCACAGGTCCGCGGCCGTCTGAACGGCAGCGGACCGATCGCCGTCATCGATATCGGATCGAACTCGATCCGCCTCGTCGTCTACGAAAGGCACGCACGCACCCCGACGGTGCTGTTCAACGAGAAGGTGCTGGCGGGGCTGGGCCGCGGCGTTGGCGCCACCGGACGACTGTCGGCCGAGGCGACGGAGCAGGCCCGGCGGGCGCTGGTGCGGTTCCGCCGGCTGTGCGACCAGATCGGCGTCGTCGATCTGCACATCCTGGCCACGGCCGCGACGCGCGATGCCGCAAACGGCGAGGAGTTTCTGGTCGCCGTCGAGCAGATCTGTCGCACGCCCGTGCGTCTGTTGTCGGGACGAGACGAGGCGCGGCTTGCCGCCTATGGCGTTATCTCCGGCATCTGGCGGCCCGATGGCATCGTCGGCGACCTGGGAGGCGGCAGCCTCGAACTGGTGGAGATCAAGCAGGACGAGATCGGACGCGGCCAGACCCTGCCGCTTGGTGGCATCCGCCTGCAGGAAGACGCGGACGGAAAGATCGCCAAGGCGCAGAAGATCGCCGAACAGGCGCTCGCCGATGTCGAATGGCTGCCCATCGGCGCAGGCAAGCCCTTCTATGCGGTCGGCGGCACCTGGCGCTCGCTCGCCCGGCTGCACCTGCATCAGGACGGCTATCCGCTGCATGTGATGCACGATTATGCCATTCCCGCGGAGGAGGCGATCGAGTTCTGCCAGCTCGTCGCCCGGCGCGATCCGGAGAGCCTCGACATGATCGAGGTGGTCTCGCGGGCTCGCCGTCCGCTGCTGCCCTTCGGCGCGGCGGTGATGGAAAAGGTCCTGCGGCGCTCCAAGGCCTCGAAGGTGGTGATGTCGGCGCTCGGCCTGCGCGAGGGGTTGCTGTTCGACCTGCTGCCGGAGGAGCTGCGCCGGCAGGACCCGCTGGTCGAGGCGGCGCGCGAACTGTCGGAACTGCGCTCCCGCTCGCCCGCCTATGGCGAGGAACTGGTCGAGTGGACCGACCGCCTGTTTCCGGCCGTCGGCATCGACGAGACCGAATACGAGCGGCGCCTCAGGGCGGCCGGCTGCCTGTTGTCCGATATCGGCTGGCGCGCCCATCCCGACTATCGCGGCGAACAGAGCCTCAACATCATCTCCAATGCCGGCTTCGTCGGCATCGATCACGCGGGCCGCGCCTATCTGGCGCTGTCGGTGTTCTATCGGCACCAGGGGCTGGTGGAGGATGCGCTCGGGCCCCGCATCCGCGAGCTTGCCCATACGCGGCTCAAGGACCGCGCCCGCATTCTCGGCGGCGCCTTGCGGGTTGCGTCCGTGCTCAGCGCCTCGGTCGCCGGCATCCTGCCGCAAGTGCCGGTCACCGTCGACAATGGCGAAGTGGTGCTGACGCTGCGCGGCGAACTCACGGCGCTCGAGGGAGAGCGCCTCAACAAGCGCCTCCTCCAGTTCGCCCGCCTGCTGGGCCTGCGGGCGCGGGTCGATCTGGAGCCGTGACGCACGGCCGAAGCGGCTTTCGAAAGAGTTTCTGAAAGGACTGTCGGCGGGCGTTGGCCGGGCAGGGCGCCCGGCCAACGGTTCGCGATGTTCGCGTCTACTCGGCGGCGTCCGCCGCGGCTTTCTGGCGGTTACGGCGGCGCTTGGAGCCTTCCGCCTTGGGCGGCGCCTGCACGGCCTCGTCCTGTTCGACGGCGACGATGCGCTTGCCGTTGAAGGCAAGGGCGATCTCGCCGCGCTTCAGCTTCAAGGCCGCCTCGCCGAACAGTCCCAGGCGCCAGCCCTTGAGGGCATCGACATCGGCATCGTCGCTGGCGGCGATCTTCTCCAGATCCTCCATGGTGGCGATCACCTTGGCGGCGACGCCATGGGCTTCGCTGACCAGCTTCAGCAGGACCTTGAGCAGGTCGACGGCGGCCGCCGATCCGTCGGGCGCGGCCCGGCCCTTGGGAACGGCCGGAAGCTTGTCCTTGGGGATCGCCATCGCCCGCTTGACGGCCGCCAGGATGTCGTCGGCCGTGCGCGAGCGCTCGAAGCCGCGCGGAATGGTGCGCAGGGCAGCCAGCGCCTGGGTGTTGGTCGGCTGCTGGGCGGCGATCTCGTAGATCGCATCGTCCTTGAGGATGCGGTTGCGCGGCACGTCGCGCTCATGCGCCTCGCGCTCGCGCCAGGCGGCGATTTCCTGCAGCACCGCGAACTCGATCGGCTTGCGCACCCGCAGCTTCAGCCGCTTCCACGCATTCTCCGGATCGGTGCGATAGGTGTTCTCTGAGGTCAGGATTTCCATCTCGTCGCCGACCCAGTGGCTGCGCCCCTGTTCGGCGAGGTTCGCCTTGAGGAAATGGTAGACCTCGCGCAGATGGGTGACGTCGGCCAGCGCATAGTCGAGCTGCTTGTCGCTGAGCGGCCGGCGCGACCAGTCGGTGAAGCGCGACGACTTGTCGATCCGAACCGCGGTGATGCGATGGACCAACTGGTCGTAGGAAATCGAATCGCCGAAGCCGCAGACCATCGCCGCGACCTGGGTGTCGAACACCGGGTGCGGGATGAAGCCGCCCAGGTGATAGACGATCTCGATGTCCTGCCTCGCGGCATGGAACACCTTGACGATGCTTTCGTCGCGCATCAGCTCGAAGAACGGTGCCAGGTCGAGACCGTCGGCGAGCGCGTCGACGATCACCGCGTCCTCCGGGCTTGCCATCTGGATGACGCAGAGCTTCGGCCAGAAGGTCGTTTCGCGAAGGAACTCGGTGTCGACCGCAACGAAATCGTGTTGCGCGAGGCGCCGACATACGTCGGCCAGTTGTTTGGTGCTTGTAATGATCTGCATGGTGATCGCGAGATATAGCGGATGCTTGCCCGCTTGTCGCCACGAAACCGCCTTGTTGTCGCCGGTTCGTTCGCCGGGCCGCCGGCAGCCGCCAACCGGCGCGCTGCCTTGACTTTATCGCCATCCCGTGGCTTGTGCACGGGCGCGTCACCGCGCCGGCCGGCAGCCGCGTCGCCTTGTCAGCCGCCACTTTTTCAAACTTCGGGCCATCGAGGACCACATGCATCGCTATCGCAGTCACACGTGCGGGGAACTGCGCGAAACCCATGTCGGCGCCACGGCGCGCCTGTCGGGCTGGGTGCACCGTGTGCGCGATCACGGCGGCCTGCTGTTCATCGACCTGCGCGATCACTACGGCATGACGCAATGCGTGGTCGACCCTGATTCGCCGGCCTTCAAGCTTGCCGAGACGGTGCGTGCCGAGTGGTGCATCCGCATCGATGGCGAGGTGAAGTCGCGTACGCCCGAGACGGTGAACACGGCGCTGCCGACCGGCGCGATCGAAATCTTCATCCGCGAACTCGAAGTGCTCGGCGCGGCGCGCGAACTGCCGCTGCCGGTGTTCAACGAGCCCGACTATCCGGAAGACATCCGTCTGACCTATCGCTTCCTCGACCTGCGCCGCGAGACGCTGCACGAGAACATCATGACGCGCACGCGCATCATCGGCTCGATGCGCCAGCGGATGGGGGCGGCGGGCTTCACCGAATTCCAGACGCCGATCCTCACCGCGTCCTCGCCGGAGGGCGCGCGCGACTTCCTGGTGCCCTCGCGGCTGCATCCGGGCAAGTTCTATGCGCTGCCGCAGGCGCCGCAGCAGTTCAAGCAGTTGCTGATGGTGTCCGGCTTCGACCGCTATTTCCAGATCGCCCCGTGCTTCCGCGACGAGGACCCGCGTGCCGACCGCCTGCCGGGCGAGTTCTACCAGCTCGACCTGGAGATGAGCTTCGTCGAGCAGGAGGACGTGTTCTCCACGATGGAGCCGATCATGCGCGGCGTCTTCGAGGAGTTCGCGAAGGGCAAGCCGGTCACCGAGACTTTCCCGCGCATCCCCTATGCCGACGCCATCGCCAAGTATGGCAGCGACAAGCCGGACCTGCGCAATCCGATCGAGATGCAGGATGTCGGTGCCCATTTCGCGGGCTCCGGCTTCAAGATCTTCGCGCGGATGCTGGAGGACCCGAAGAACGCCGTGTGGGCGATCCCGGCCCCGACCGGCGGCAGCCGCGCCTTCTGCGACCGGATGAACTCCTGGGCGCAGGGCGAGGGCCAGCCGGGCCTCGGCTATATCTTCTGGCGCGAGGAGAGCGGTGCTCTCGAGGGCGCCGGGCCGCTCGCCAAGAACATCGGCGAGGAACGCACCGAGGCGATCCGCACCCAACTCGGCCTCAAGGCGGGCGATGCGGCCTTCTTCGTCGCGGGCGACCCGAAGAAGTTCTCCGACTTCGCCGGCAAGGCGCGCACCCGCGTCGGCGAAGAACTCGATCTCGTCGACCGCGACCGCTTCGCGCTCGCCTGGATCGTCGACTTCCCGTTCTTCGAATGGGACGAGGACGAGAAGAAGGTCGAGTTCGCGCACAATCCGTTCTCCATGCCGCAGGGCGGCCTGGAGGCGCTGGAGACCATGGATCCGCTCGACATCAAGGCGTTCCAGTACGATCTCGTGTGCAACGGCTACGAGATCGCCTCCGGCTCGATCCGCAACCAGTCGCCGGAGCTGATGGTCAAGGCGTTCGAGAAGGTCGGCCTGTCGAAGAGCGATGTGGAGGAGCGCTTCGGCGGCCTCTACCGCGCGTTCCAGTACGGCGCGCCGCCGCATGGCGGCATGGCGGCCGGCGTCGACCGCATCGTCATGCTGCTGGTCGGGGCGAAGAACGTGCGCGACGTCAGCCTGTTCCCGATGAACCAGCAGGCGCAGGACCTGCTGATGGGCGCGCCGTCCGGCGTTTATCCGAAGCAGTTGCGCGAGCTGCATATCCGGCTCAATCTGCCCGAGAAGGGCTGACGTTCGACGTCAGCCCCCAAGGGCAGGGCGGAGGCCGGCGACACGGGCCGCCGGCGGGGCAGCAACAACAAGGCCGACGCATTGAGACGCTTCTGGTCCCACCTGTTCGCCGACCCGGAAGGCACGCCCTTCCTGGTCCGGCGGCTGGTCCTGGAAAACGCCCGGGACTACGTGTGGCGCTATATCCTGGCCTTTATCTTCATGGGGCTTGTCGCCGCCAGCACGGCGGCGAGCGCCTGGATCATGAAGGACGTCATCAACGAGGTCTTCCTGGAGCGCGATGCCACCATGGTGATGGTCATCGCCGGCTTCGTGATGTTCATCTTCGCGGTGAAGGGTGTTTCGACCTATGGCCAGTTGGTGGTTCTCGGCGAGATCGGCAACGCCATCGTCGCCCGCACCCAGTCGCGCCTGTTCGAGGCGATCACCCGCCAGGACGTGGCCTTTTTCGAGCGCTCCGGCATCGGCGATCTCGGCACCCGGCTGTCGCATAATGCGACCGCCGCCCGCGTGGCGCTCGATCTCATCGTTACGGCGCTCGGCCGGGACCTGCTGACCGTCATCGCGCTGGTCGCGGTGATGATCGCCCAGGATCCCTTGATGAGCCTGATTGCGCTGGTGATCATGCCCCCGGCGATCATCATCATCGCCGGTCTGGTGCGGCGCGTGCGCCGCGTGGCGAAGTCGCAATTCGTCTCGCTGACCCGCATCCTGTCGATCGCCCAGGAGACCATTTCCGGCATCCGCGTCGTCAAGGCCTTCGCGGTGGAGCAGCGGCTGCGCCGCGACATGGATGCGGCCGTCGAGGACGTGCGCTTGCGCGCCGACAAGATGACCCGCCTGTCGGCCCGCACCTCGCCGGTCATGGAGACGCTCGGCGGCGTCGCCATCGCGCTGGTGATCCTCTATGGCGGCTATGCCGTCATCGAGCGCGGGAGCGACCCCGGCGCCTTCTTCGCCTTCATCACCGCCTTGCTGCTGGCCTATGATCCCGCCCGCCGGCTCGCCCGCCTTCATGTCAATCTCTCGGCGCATATGGTCGGCGTGCGGCTGATGTATGAGGTGCTGGACCGCGCTTCGGCGGAGGAGGAGGAGGAGCCGCGCCCGGCAGGGGTGCCGTTCCGGCCGGGCGACGTGCGCTTCGAGACCGTGGTCTTCCAGTATGGCGAGGCGCCGGCGCTGACGGGTCTCGACTTCACCGCCCGTACCGGCGAGGTGACCGCGCTGGTCGGCCCGTCGGGGGCGGGCAAGTCCACCGTTTTCTCGCTGCTGGAGCGGTTCTACGAGCCGGTTGCGGGCCGCGTGACCATCGGCGGGCAGGACATCCGCGAGATCGCGATCCCTGATCTGCGCGCCTCCATCGCGCTGGTGTCGCAGGATACGTTCCTGTTCGACATGTCGGTGCGCGACAACATTGCCATGGGCCGACCCGGTGCCCTGGAGGAGGAGATCGTGCAGGCGGCGCGCGAGGCGAATGCGCATGACTTCATCCTGGAACTGGACGAGGGCTATGACACGCGGGTGGGCGAGGGCGGCGGCAGGTTGTCCGGTGGCCAGCGCCAGCGTATCGCCATTGCCCGGGCCATCCTGCGCGACGCGCCTCTGCTGCTGCTGGACGAGGCGACGTCGGCACTCGATTCCGAGAGCGAGGCCAAGATCCAGGCGGCGCTCGCCAACCTGATGCGCGGCCGCACGACACTGGTCATCGCTCACCGCCTGTCGACCGTGCGTGAGGCGGACCAGATCATCGTCATGGAGCGGGGGCGCGCCATCGAAAGCGGCACCCACCGTGAGCTCTTTGCGCGCGGAGGGCTCTACAAGAGGTTGTGCGACCTGCAGTTTTCCGACACTGGCGCCGCCGCCGGCGCGGCGCAGTGACACACCGGACCGACGACCTCTCTCCGCCGGGCTGCCAATGACCCACAAGAAAACCCCGCCGCAGGGCTCTGCGGCGGGGTTTTGCGTTTCGATCCGCTGCTGGTCGAGGCGATCAGCGGCCGGAATTGGCAACGACCATCGCGTTGAGGAGCTGTGGCAGGGTGTCCGGCGCAGTTGCCAGCACGCCCATGATCTGCATGGCCGGCACCGGCGAGGCAGGCTCGACCGTGATGACCAGTTCGTCCGGCGACACCAGGAAGCTCTTCAGCGCGGCGTGCAGGCTCTGGCCGAAGGGCGTGTCCTTCAGCGGCCCCATCTCGTTGGCGGCCTGATCGGCGAGGCCGAGCGCCAGGGTTTCCGGCGACAGGCCGGCCGGTTCCGCCTGCTGAGCGATGAAGGCCGAGATCAGCCGGGCATCGCGCACGACAAGGCGGGCCTTGTTGACCATGGCGGTCGCAAGGACCATCTGCGCCTGCTCGGGGTTCTCGAAGGCGAGGCGCGGAATGCCGCCGATCTCCATCCGCAGTTCCAGAGAGCCGCCCCCATCGATGGTGAAGGAGAGCGGATCGATGCTGAGCGTCTGGGTGTCCGGGTTCCAGGCAATCCGGCTCTCGTCGGAGTAGTTCACCGCGTCAAGGTCCAGCGCCTCGAACAGCGCGCGGGCGTCCTCCTCATCGATCAGCGATATGGGGAAGGAGGCGTTTTTCGTCACAGCCTCGATCCGGGTCGGGATCGGAGCGATGAAGTCGCTCATGGCAAGGCGATAGCTTTCCACGGAGACGGGTGCGGGGAGTTCGTCCGACGCCACCTTGAGGCCCTCGATCTGCAGCAGGCCAAGTGTCGGGATGATCGACAGGATCTGGGCCAGATCGGGGTCCTTGTCGGCGGAGGAGAGGAAGACGTCGACATAGCGCGACAGCGGCGGCAGGCGCAGCTCGCTCATCCGCAACAGCCGGGAATCGACCGAGGTGTTGTTCTCCGCCGCCGTCACGGAAAGCTCGCTGACGGTGAAGTCCGCAAAGCCGCGATAGGAGGCGTCCCGCGCCTGGATCGCGCCAATGGCACCGTTGGCGATGGGCGATGTGATGGCGAGCGCGGAGAGATCGAAACTGTCCAGCGAGATTGCCCCGATCGCGTCGAGGCCCTGTCCACCGAGCGCGGCAAGGGAGGGCTCGTCGTCGGGCAGCGTGCCGAGCGCCACCTGGTCGCCGAGAGTGGCGAGATCGAAGGCGGCGGCGTCGGGCGCAACCCGCAAGCCCGCCATCGCAATGCGGCCGATGCCGACCACATTGTCGTCAAAGGAGAAGCTCACCCCGTCGACGCTGGCGCCGGCGATGACCTCGTCGCCGGTCAGACGCTCGGCCGGCAACATGCCGACCAGCCGCAGGATCGGCTTGATGTCGGTGCCGGTGACGACCTGCAGCCCAACCTCCTGGCGGAGCATCGTGCGCTCGCCGGTGGCGCCCGGCTCCAGCACTATTTCCGTTTCCGAGACGGTCTTCTCGACCCGTTGCTCCTCGATGCGGCCGTTGGCGAGACCGGTGATGGTCATGCCCTCGTAGGTTTCCTTGCCGGCGGCGCCGTCAGGCATCTTCGACAGGGTTTCCATGCGGCGCACGAACATGCGCTCGACGCTGGTGTCGAGGCCGGCAAGGATGGCCGGCAGGAAGCGCGAAACCGGCTTTCCGGCGTCTTCCGGAGCTTCGAACGGAACCTGGAGGTAGTTTTCCGCCACCAGATCGTACTGGTTGACGGTGACGTCGAAGGCGCTGCGCACGCCGTCCTGGGTCATCCCGCCGGCAACACGGAACTCGTGCAGGCCGGGTTGCTCGTACTTGTCGAGCCGGTAGCCCTTATCGGTCCTGGTGACGCCGATCAGCCGGGTCTCGGGGCTGTTGATGCGGATATCGACGTCGATGTCGACGCCGGCGATCGAGAAGGCGAGATCCCAGCCGAACCGGGCGTCGCGCACGGTGGCATCGCTGGTGCCGGTTTCGGTGACGCTGCCATATTCGGCGATGCTGGCGCCGTTGTCCTTGGCCCATTTCAGGAAGGCGTCGGCGGCATCGACGGCGGGGTTCGCCGTGGCGGGAGCGGCAAGCGCGAGGCTTACGAGAAAGGCGCCGGCCGTGGCGGTGTAGCGCAGGTGTCTGGGCATTGGTTTGGGCATGGTCCGTTGTCCGTGATCTGGCGTTGTCCATTGTCCGATAAGCGGATCGGATCGGGAAAGCGGATCCGCTCGGAGGAGCGGTCACTCAAACCGAAACCGGCGCCGGGTTTGCCCGCGCCGGGATCGTTGCTGCTGTGTCGCGGCGGTGCCCCTCCCGCCGGAACGTCAGTCCTGGTTCGCGGCGATCGTCACGCCGAGAAGGTTGGGGAGCGTCTGCGGCGCGATCATTGCGGCTCCCAGCAATTGAGCGAAGGGCACCGGCGCGGCGGGCGCCGCCGTCGCGGAGATCGACTGCGGGTCCTTCAGGAAGGTGGTGGCTGCGCTCGCGACCTTCTGCTGGAAGTCGGGATTGCCGATCACCGATAGCAGCATGGGCAGGGCGGCGCTCAACTGACCGACGAACTCCTCGCGCGAGGCACCGGATTCCTTGGCCTGCGCGTCGAGCAGGCGGTCGACCAGCGACTCGTTGTCGAGACGCAGGGCGAGGCTGACCACCTCGAGGCCCTGCATGATGCCCATGGCCTCTTCCGGGTTGCCCTGGGCGGCTTCGAGCTTCGCGAAGACCTCGCGGGTCATGCCCTTGAGCGTCAGCGAAGCGTTCAGCGTGGCCGCTTCGGCACCGGAAATCGTCAGGTCGGAAATGTCGAGAACGCCGGCGTCCGGGTCCCATTCCGCTTCCAGGGCGAGACCGAGCACGAGCTTGTCATAGCCGAGGTCGGTCAGAGACTTGCGGCCGTCCTCGTCCAGGCTGGCGGCGGTGATCTCGATGCCCTTCACCGTCAGCGAGCCGGCGGTCGGCAGATCGCCGTCCATTTCGTCGACCACGGCGACGACGCTGGCGATCGGGATTTTCCCATCCTTCTCGGTGTCGATGAGGATGCCGGTGATCTCGGCACGCGAATAGCCGGGCGCCATCGCGTCGCTGTCGGCCTTGGCCTTGATCGTGGCGGCCGAGGGCAGGACCGGATCGTCGATGGCGATCAGCGCGGCGGTGACGCGGACGTCATTGCCGTCCTGCTGGTCCTCGATGGTGACACCGCTCATCGCCATGGCTCCGGCGGTCAGGCCGCCGTCGGCGTCGACTTCGGCGTCCTGAAACGAGGTTTCGGCGATCGTCAGCCTGGTGGTCTTGCCGCCGTCGTCGAGCGCGGCGCGTAGCCCGGTGATGGTCACCTTGCCGCCGGATTCCTCGACCCTGTCATAGCCGGTCACGGCCGCCTTGCCGGCTTCGATGATCTGGAAGAACGTGTCCGCCACTTCGTTGCCGGAGGCATCGAAGGCAAGGGCCGGCGGCGCGAGGAGGAGCGGGCAGGCAATCGCAAGGGCGCGCACGCGGCGAAGGGGAAGATAGGTCATTCAGACGTCTCCGAGTGGTGTTTGAGTGTCCGCTCCCTGCCTGCGGACCGCTACGATGCGTCAAATGGAGCGCAAGGACAAGCTGCGCGCTCAGATTGTTCAGAGCGATTTGTCGCCTGTTTGTTTTTCAGCTAGATGACCGCGGCCAGAGGTTTTTCCGGCCATTCCGCCATCGCCTGCTCGACATCGGCGAGCGACGGCAGGCTGTCCTCGTTGCCCAGGTGCTGGATCGCGTGGGCGGAGGCGGCGCGGGCGAAGCGGAAATGCTGCTCGAAGCCGGCATCTTCATTGCGCAGCCAGGAATAGATATAAGCGCCGTGAAAGACGTCGCCGGCGCCGTTCGTGTCGACGATGCGCTCCCTGGGCACGTTAAGCGCGGCCATGCGCTGCGTCGGACTGCCGCCCTCATACCAGAAGATGCCATCCTCTCCGAGCGTGACGCCGCCGACCGGGCAACCGCGTTCGCGCAGGTAGTCCAGCGTTTCCTCGACGCCGAGACCGAGTTGCTCGCAGAAGCGGGCGGAGACTACAGCGGCATCGATATAGCGCAGCAATTCGTCCGTATTCTCGCGCACGGCACCGCCATCGAGCGAGGTCAGGATGCCTGCGGCCCGGGCGGCCTTGGCATAGTGCAGGGCGGCATCGGGCATGTGGCCGTCGAGATGCAGCGCCCGGCAGCCGGCAAGATTGAGCACCGGAAAGGGGTGAAGGAAATCGTTGTCGCGGCAGCGGACGATGGCGCGCTTGCCGTCCTTGGGCATGATGAAGGAGAGGGAGGATTCCCGCACCTTCCGTCCATGGATCGAGATGCCGTATTTGGCGGCCATGTCGAGGAACATTCGGGCCAGCCAGTCATCGGCCTGCGAGCACAGGATGTCCGGGGCGATGCCGAGCCTTGCGCAGGCAAAGCCGGCGGTCACCGCATTGCCGCCGAAGCTCACCGCATAATCGCGCGCGATCGCCTTCTCGTCGCCCGTCGGCAGCGTATCGGTGAGGAAGGTGATGTCGATATAGGCTTGGCCAATGAACAGGGCCTGCATGCTTTGACGCGCTCCTCGTTGCCGGGGTTGCTCTTGTTGTCAGGGCGCGGCGGCTTTTTTTCTCTCCTGCGGCCGCGCCTTCAGGGGTCATTTACGAAAGCTGCGGATACTGACATTCCATCAAATGCCGGATCGCTGCGTGCCGCACCGTTATACCCGCTTTCTCAAGACTTTGGTGATCGCCCTCATTCTGGCGATCGCTCCCCTGATCGCGGCCAATTACGTGCTCAACACCTACGCCGTAACACAGGCGCAGGCGGAGATGAAGGCGATTGCCGAGCGCTATGTCCTGCGCGCGGAAAAGGCAATCGGCGATGCGGTGTCGGTGTTGCAGGGGTTGCACCAGAAGGGCCACGTGACCTGTTCGGCGGATGATCGGGCAGCGTTCAATGCCGGTCTGATCGAGGCGCCGTTCGTGCAGATGCTCGGCGTCGTCAATACCGGCGGCGTGATGATGTGCAACGTGCCGGACCAGCCGAGCAGGGGGCAGCCCGTGCTGCCCGTCCTGCAGGCGGATTCTCCGCTGGTCGGGATCGGCATGCGCGAGCGCGTCTATGAAGGGACGCGCGTTGCCCTGGTGAGCTGGCGGATCGGGACCGGCAACCGGCTCCTGGCGGAGATCTCGCCTGTCGCGATCGCCATCGACCCGGGGCCGGAATACCTGCGCGCTCACCGGCATGTGGAACTGCGGCTGGGCGACGGGGTGACGTGGCTGCGCTCGGGCGAGTACAGCCATATCAATTCCCGCGAGAGCGAGCGGGAGATGGTCGTCGAGGTGGCTTCGGAGAAGTATCCGATGCTGGCGACCGTTTCGGCGCCGGCTTCGGCCGCCGACAATCTGGTGCGCGATCTCAAGGTGGTCGCCGCAATCGCTTGCGTCTGTTTCGCGATCCTGTTCGTGGCGGTCAGCGTCTGGTTCTCCTGGCGGCCGGAGAGCGAGGCGGAGGACGAATTCGTCCAGGCGATCCGGCGCGGAGAGTTCATCCCCTATTATCAGCCGGTGATGGACATCGAAACGGGCCGTCTGCGCGGCTGCGAGGTGTTGATGCGCTGGCAGCGGCCGGACGGGTCGGTGATCTCGCCGGGCGCCTTCATGACCTTCGCCGAGACGTCGGGCCACATCTTCGAGATGACCCGTCAGATCATGCGCAAGACCTGTGTCGAGGTCGGCGATCTCTATTACCAGAATCCGGAATTCAAGCTGTCGATCAACCTGTTTGCCGGACATTTCGAGGATCGGCAGATCATCGAGGACATCACCGAGATCTTTGGCGGCTCGAAGATCGCCTTTCAGCAGATCGTCATGGAGGTGACCGAGCGCCAGCCGTTGTCCAACATGGACACCGCCCGCAAGATCATCGCCGAGATGCAGGCGATCGGCGTGCGCGTGGCGCTCGACGATGTGGGCACCGGCCATGGCGGTTTCGCCTATCTCCAGAAGCTCGGCATCGACATCATCAAGATCGACAAGATGTTCATCGACAGCCTGGGGACGGACGACAACTCCACCACCATCGTCGACACGATGGTCGAACTCGCCGACAATCTCGGCATGGGCATCATCGCCGAGGGCGTCGAGACGATGGAACAGATCGAGCGCCTGCGCGAACTCGGCGTCTCCGCCGCGCAGGGCTACATTTTCGCCCCGCCCTTGCCGGCCAAGCTGTTCATCGAACTGGCGCAGGCGCTGTCCGGCGGGCGCGGCACCGCTCTGCCGGAAGGCATGGGCAAGGCCCTGGTCGCCTGAGGCCGCGCGCCTCGACCCTTTCCGTCATGTCGGCCGAGGCGGGACTTTTTCCCGGCGCCGCGATCCGATAAGGTGCGCGCCGATCAGCCTCCTTCATCCGGAGCCGGAATGGTGAACGCTCTGACCACCGCGAGGGACGCCACCTCGCGCCGCTGGCGCCGCGCGGCGCTTGTCCTTGCCGTGTCTCTCGCGCTCGGCGGCTGCCAGACCGCCACCAGCACCTCGCAGCATGCCTCGCGCCAGCCGGTGGGAGCCGTGCAGGTCGCGGCGCTGCCGGTGCTTCCCGCGCCCTCGATCGGCACGGAACTGTCACTGGCGCCACAGGGCAGTGCGCTTCGACGTGCCCCGGCTGCCATCGTCGTCGATGCGGCGACCGGGACGGTGCTGCACGAGGCGGATGCCGATTCGCTGCGCTACCCGGCCTCGCTCACCAAGATGATGACGCTCTATCTGCTGTTCGATGCGCTGTCCGAGGGCCGGGTCGGCCTCGATACGCCGCTGTCGATCTCCGCGAAGGCGGCAAGCCAGCCGCCGGCGCGCATCGGGTTGAAGGTCGGGGGGCGGCTGACCGTCTCCCAGGCGATCCAGGCGCTGGCCGTGAAGTCGGCCAATGACGTCGCGGTGGCGGTCGCGGAGACGCTTGCCGGCTCCGAGGACGCCTTTGCCGCGCAGATGACGGCCAAGGCGCGCAGCCTTGGCATGGGCAATACCCGTTTCGTCAACGCCTCGGGGCTGCCGGATCCGCGTCAGGTCACCACTGCGCGCGACATGGCGACCCTGTCGCGCGCGCTGAAAAGCCGGCATGCCGGGCGTGCCAGCGCCTTTACGGCGCGCAGCTTCACCTATGAGGGCACCGCCCACCGGGCGACCAACAACCTGCTTGGCCGCGTTGCCGGCGTCGACGGTATCAAGACCGGCTATATCCGCGATTCCGGCTACAACCTTGCCGCCTCCGCCCATCGTGGCGGGCGCAGTGTCATCGCCGTGGTGTTCGGCGGCGAGAGCGAAGGCGCGCGCGATCGCCAGGTCGCGGACCTGATCGAGCAATATCTTTGAAGGGGCGCTGAAACGGCGCCGGCCCGGCTGAACAGGGCACGCCGGACCACGATGCTGCGGCCGTTCGGGGGCGACAGGTAAATCGCGTGCGATCAGGCTGGGGAGATCGTCCGGTCGGGACCGGGCAGGGCGGAAATCGTGTCGTCGGCGTCGTGATCGGCGGCCGGTCTCCGGCTTTCCTCATCGCCCTGCGGCGCAGGGACGACAGGGCGCTCCAGCCGCGGTTCGCCATCCTGATGGACGGCGGTTTCGAGCAATCCGGTCGCCGCGTCGATCAGCAGGAACACCGTGTCGTTGCCCTTGCGGGCGACGATCTCGATCCGGCCTTCCTTGTTCATGTAGCGCAGCGTGACGTAGCCGTGCTTGGCGAGCGTGTCGGCAATCTCGTTGATGTTGGAGCCGACCCGGTCGCCCGGGAGCAGGTGATCGGCGGCGGCTGGCGGCGTGGCGATGAGGATCGACATGAGGGCAAGGCCCGCAAGTCCCTTTGCCACGCGCGCTGCGATCCGGCCTGTGGCCCTTTCCATTCCGTGCATGTCTCGCTCCCCGGTGCGGCCCGGCGCTTTTTTGCCGTCCTGGACCGACGGAACGAGAGCCTATCACGAAAACCGCCGGATGGGACGGGTCATGCCAAAGGTCGGCCGGGAAAGTCACTTTGAGGGCGGAATATCGGACAGATACCCGGTCAATTGTCGCAGGGCCGCTTCCTCCTTGCCCTCCAGTTGCCTGAACTCCGGCGGGACGCGCCAGCCCGGCTCCACATCTTCCATGTTTGGAAGCTGGTGGGCGATTCCCTTGTGGCAGTCGATGCAGGTCGCTTCGCCGCTGACGAGGAAGCGTTGGTGGATTGCCGCGGCACGATCTGTCTGGCGGGTGAAATCCATGGCGATGGAGGAATGGCAGTTGCGGCATTCGAGGCTGTCATTGGCCTTCAGCCGCGCCCATTCGTGCTTAGCGAGTTCCAGGCGCAGGTCGAGGAACTTGCGGCGCGTGTTGATGGTGCCGAACAGGTGGCCCCAGACCTCCTTGGAGGCCTGCATCTTGCGGGCGATCTTGTCGGTCCAGTTGTGCGGAACGTGGCAGTCGGGGCAGGACGCCCGCACGCCCGAGCGGTTGGAGAAGTGGATGGTCTGCGTCATCTCCTCGTAGACGTTGTCTTTCATCTCGTGGCAACTGATGCAGAAGGCCTCGGTGTTGGTGACTTCCAGCGCGGTGTTGAACGCACCCCAGAAGATCACGCCGCCGACGAAGCCGCCGAGGGTCAGGAAGCCGAGGCCGAAATGCACGCTCGGCCTTGCGAAGATGGTCCAGGCCTGCCGGGCGAGGGACTTCAGACGACCCCACATGGCTCAGCGGCTCCCGGCCGGCCGGGCGCCGAGCTCGCTCATGTCGCGGAACAGGTTGGTGACAAGCGGTGGGGCATCCGACTGGGGCACGTGGCACATGGTGCAGAAGTAGCGGCGCGGCGACACGTCCGCCAGCATCTGGCCCTCGCGGTCCATGTAATGGGTGACACTGATCATCGGCGCGCCGGACCCTTCCGTGTATTCCCGCTTGTGGCAGGACAGGCAGCGGTTGGTGTTGACCGAAAGCTGGTAGCCTTCGATCGAATGCGGGATCACCGGCGGCTGCTCGGGATAGGCGCGCATCCGCCGTACGTCGTCGACGATCCATTTCGCCACCGGAGGAGCCGCAGCATTTTCCATCGGCTGGGGCGTTCCGCGCAGGCGCGGCGCGTCCTGGGAGAACGCCGGCAGCGCCAGGCCGACGGCGAACACGAGAAGGCCGGCAAGCAGCGCGTGCGCGGCTACGCGGTGGAGACCTTGACTGCGCATTTCTTGAAATCCGTCTGCTTGGAGATGGGATCGGTGGCGTCGAGCGTGACCTTGTTGATCAACTGGCTTGCGTCGAACCACGGCACGAAGACGACGCCGCGCGGCATGCGGTTGCGCCCGCGCGTCTCGATGCGCGTGCGGATTTCACCGCGCCGCGAGGTCACCACGACCTCGCTGCCCTGGTTGAGGCCGCGGGCGCGGGCGTCGTCGGGATGCATGAAGAGGCGGGCGCCGGGGAAGGCCTTGTAGAGCTCGGGCACGCGCATCGTCATCGAGCCGGAATGCCAGTGCTCGAGCACCCGGCCGGTCACCAGCCACAGGTCGTAGTCGTCGTCGGGCACCTCGGCGGGTGGCTCGTAGGGCACGGCGAGGATCACCGCGCGCCCGTCCTTGCGGCCGTAGAAGCGCACGCCTTCGCCCGGCTTCACGTAAGGATCGTAACCCTCGCGGTAGCGCCAGCGGGTTTCCTCGCCATCGACCACCGGCCAGCGCAATCCGCGCACCTGGTGGTAGCGGTCATAGGGCGCAAGGTCGTGGCCATGGTCGCGGCCGAACTCCGCATATTCCTCGAACAGGCCCTTTTGAACATAGAAGCCGAAGTGCTTGGCCTCCTGGTTCTCGTAGTCCGCGTCGATCTGCGCGAGCGGAAAGCGGTCGACGGTCCCATTCGCGAACAGCACCTCGTAGAGCGTCTTGCCGCGATAGTCGGGATTGGCGTCGAGGATCTCCTGGGGCCACACCTCGTCCGTGGTGAAGCGCTTGGAGAACTCCATCATCTGCCACAGGTCGGAGCGGGCCTCGCCCTTGGCATCGACCAACTGGTGCCAGACATGGGTGCGCCGCTCGGCATTGCCGTAGGCGCCTTCCTTTTCCACCCACATGGCAGCGGGCAGGATGACATCGGCGGCAAGTGCCGTCACCGTCGGGTAAGCGTCTGAGACGACGATGAAATTCTCCGGATTTCGATAACCGGGATAGGTCTCCTGGCTGGTGTTGGGCGCGGCCTGCAGGTTGTTGTTCACCTGGACCCAGTACCAGTTGAGCTTGCCGTCGCGCAGCATCCGGTCCTGCTCGACCGCATGATAGCCCGGCTTGTCCGGCAGCAGCCCGTGCGGCAGCTTCCAGATTTCCTCGGTCTGCTTGCGGTGTTCGGGGTTGGTTACCACCATGTCGGCCGGCAGGCGATGGGCGAAGGTGCCGACCTCGCGTGCCGTGCCGCAGGCCGAGGGCTGGCCGGTCAGCGAGAAGGGGCTGTTGCCGGGCTCGGAGATCTTTCCCGTCAAAAGGTGCAGATTGTAGACCATGTGGTTGGCCCAGACGCCGCGCACATGCTGGTTGAAGCCCATGGTCCACAGCGACATGACCTTGCGGTCCGGGTCGGCATAGAGCTCGGCGAGTTCGCGCAGGAAATCCGGCTCGACGCCCGACAGCGCCGAGACCTTCTCCAGCGTGTAGTCGGACACCATCTTGCGGAAGGCCTCGAAGTCGGCCGGCTCCATCTTGCCCGGATCGCCGGCGCCGACGGCCCTCAACTCCAGCTCGTTGTCGGGGCGCAGGCCATAGCCGATATCGGTCTGGCCGGTCATGAACACCGCGTGGTCGCGCACGAAGTCCTCGTTGACGCGGCCTGTCTCGATGATGTGGTTGGCGATGTAGTTAAGGATCGCCAGATCCGTCCCCGGCTTGAAGATCATCGGGATGTCGGCAAGGTCCATGCTGCGATGGGTGAAGGTCGACAGCACCGCCACCCGCACATGCTCATGACCAAGACGCCGGTCGGCCAGCCTCGTCCACAGGATCGGATGCATCTCCGCCATGTTCGAGCCCCACAGCACGAAGGCGTCGGCATGCTCGAAGTCCTCGTAGCAGCCCATCGGCTCGTCCATGCCGAAGGTCCGCATGAAGGCGGTGGCGGCGGAGGCCATGCAGTGGCGGGCGTTGGGGTCGAGATTGTTGGAGCGGAAACCCGCCCGCATCAGCTTGGTGGCGGCGTAGCCCTCGAAAATCGTCCATTGGCCCGAGCCGAACATGCCGAGCGCGGTCGGGCCCTTGGCCGCCAGCGTCTCCTTGGCCTTTTCCGCCATCAGGTCGAGCGCTTCGTCCCAGGAGACCGGCTCGAACTCGCCGTCCTTGTGGTAGCTGCCGCCGCGCTTGCGCATCAGGGGCGTGGTCAGCCGGTCCTCGCCATACATGATCTTGGACAGGAAATAGCCCTTGATGCAGTTGAGGCCGCGATTGACCTCCGCCTGCATGTCGCCGTGGGTGGTGACGACCTGACCGTCCTTGACGCCGACCATAACGCCGCAGCCGGTACCGCAGAAGCGGCAGGGCGCCTTCGACCACTTGATGTCCAGCGTGCCGATGCCGCCGGGAATGGGCTGGGCGGCGGCGGGCAGGGCGATGCCGGCGGCGGCGGCGGCCACCGCCGCGGCCTGCGCCTTGATCATGTCGCGCCTGGAGAGCTCAAGCTCCATCGTCAGACCTCCTCGCTATGTTCGAAAACCATGTTGGCGGACACCACGCCGTCGAGCAGGGAGATCTCGACGAGCCGGTTGCCGGCGGCGCCGCGCGGCGCTTCCAGGACGATGACGATCTTGCTGCCCTCGGCCGCGTGCACCTCGACGTCGGCAAGGCCGGCGAGAGTTGCGGCAACGCTGTCGAGCCGGTCCGGCAGGACCGAGACGACGGCACTGGAAATGACAAGGGGAGCGGCAGCCTCACGCATCGAAGGCCTCCGGCACGGGGCGCAATTCGATGGCCGAGACGGGGCAAGGCGCGACGCAGGCGCCGCAGCCGGTACACAGCGAGGCGGTCACCTGGGGCAGGAACGGGCCGCCGCGACGGGGCGGAAAGCGGATCGCCTCCTGCGGGCAGGCATCGCGGCAGGCCTGACAGTCGATGCCGGCGTGCGGCAGACAGTGAGCGGCGATGTGCGGCCGGTAGGGCAGGGCCTCCCGCTCGCGATCGAACAGGCCTTCCGGACAGGCCTCGGCGCAGGCGCCGCAGAAGGTGCATTCTCCGGAGGCGAAGGACAGGGCCGGGCGTTCGCCGGTCATCTTGACGATGCCGGTGGGGCAGGCCGCCGCGCAGGCGCCGCAGCCGGTGCACAGGTCGAGCGCACTCGCGGCCAGCCAGGGCGGGAGCGGCATTTGTGTTGCGTCAGGGCGAGGCGGACGGCCGGTGAGGAAGCGGCGGCGTGTCCCGTCGAAAGGCAGGGTCATGCCGGCACCTCAAAGCAGTGCCGCGGGCGGGCCCGGCGGTCCGAAGATCAACTGCAGCATCCACACGGCAAACCCGTAGGTGCCGACCACGGCGACCGCCACGAAGGGCCAGACGCCGAAGGCGAGGACCAGAAAGGCCAGCAGCTCCATACGCCAGCGGCGGCGGTCGGTGCCATCGGCATCGCTTTGTCCGGATTCAGTCATCCTGTGCCCGCCTCTGTCTCCGTCTCCATACGAATAAAAACCATTTTTCGACGCAATTCCAGTGAGTCAATGCGTAAAATTTCCAGTTTTTGAAACAAGATTCTTGAAACTCCCGCGTTTTCCCCAATTTTACGTCAGTATAATTGACGTTTATATGTATTTTATCGTAGGCAAATCCCTGTTTTGCTCTATGTATATTTATTGTTACGTATATTTGAATGTTGCGTGTGCTCAATTTATTGCAGCCGCCCGAAGCGGACGGGTCTGGGCGACGGCGAAGAGAAGATAGGCAAGGCTCCAGCACAGGCCGCCGGCGGCAACCAGCGGCAGGTAGTGCTCTGGCGCGATCGGAGCCGTGATGCGAAGGACGGCGCCGAGATTTACGGTAAGCAGCGCCGCCCCGCACAGCCACCGTCCGGCATATCCGCCCGGTCCCCGCGTCGTCGCCAGGCGGCTCATCACCGCAAGCGTCATGCTGCCGATCGCCCCGGCGGTGAGCGCGTGCAAGGCGGCATCCGCCGGCAGGGCGAGACCGGGCAGCGCGGCAAGGGCGGCAAGCAGCAGTCCGGTTACCAGCCAACCATAGCCGGCATGCAGGGCCAGGATATCGCCGCGACGCAGCAACCAGCCGCGCCAGCGCAGCAGCCTTGCAAGGTTCAGCAGCCCGGCGCCGGTCAGCAGCGCGCCGGTGACGGTGGCATCCGGCGCCAGCACCCAGGCGGGCAGCGCTGCGCTGGTGGCGAGAAGCACGAAAATATCGAATCGACCGTAAGGAGCGGGCACCCGTTCGGCGCCGCGCCCGGCCAGGGCGTTACGGGTCAGGCTCGGAACCAGACGCCCGCCGACGGCGGCGATCAGCAGCGCGGCGACGGCGATGCCCGTGCGAGCCATCATCGCGGCTGTCGCCGGATCGTCGCCGAACAGCCGGTGGGCGAGGGCGGCGGCGGCGAGCACCGGGAACAGCATCAGACCATGGCGCGACTGGCCGCTGCGCCCGAGCCGCATCTCCCGGAGCAGCAGCGCCGAAACCGCCAGCGGGAAGGCGGCATCGACCGCAAGCGCCAGCGGCAGCGGGGCAACGAACGGCACCAGGCGGCCGGCGAGCCACAGGCCGACCAGCAGCGCCAGCGGCGTGCCGGCGGTCGGCAACCGGCCGGACCAGTTGGGCGTTGCCGACAGCAGGTAGCCGGCCATGATCGGCGGCAGGAAGCCGAACACCATCTCATGCGCGTGCCAGGTCAGCGCCGGCAGGCCAGCCACCTCCGCAATGCCCGCGGTGTAGATCCAGAGCCACGCGGGCACGGCCGCGACGGCCTGCAGCGCGGCGACGAAGAACAGCGGGCGGAAGGCGACGGCGAGCCACCAGCCGTCGGTGCCTTGCCGCGAAGAGGCGGCTGCGGCTGTGCCATGGCGGGGCGGCAGGGTGCGGGAGGCAGAAGCGGGACTGGCGGAGAGGGAGCGGGTCTGCGAGGCCATGGCCGGCGTCCTTGCAAGATCGGGGTCTCTGCAGGACTAGCCGGACAATCCGCCACCTTCGTTGCTCCCGCGCAAAGACGGATGCAGGCGGCCGGGGTTAGTGTAAGCCTGACGTTGCAAGGGGAGTCCTCCCATGTCCAGCCATCAGGATTTCAGAAGCGGAACGGCAAGAAGGATCGGGCCGGAAACGCTCGTCGGCGAATTGATGAACGACTACCGGGCGACGATCTCCGTGTTCATCCGCCACAAGATGATGTGCATCGGCTGCCCGGTCGCGCGCATCCACGATGTCGAGGA
This sequence comes from Stappia sp. TSB10GB4, assembly GCF_900185745.1. Lineage (NCBI taxonomy): Bacteria > Pseudomonadati > Pseudomonadota > Alphaproteobacteria > Hyphomicrobiales > Stappiaceae > Stappia > Stappia sp. TSB10GB4. The sequence goes on from NZ_FYAV01000021.1 coordinate 52,000, forward strand.
GGCCTGCCGCGAGCACGGCATTCCCCTCGACCGCTTCCTCGGCGAGCTCGACGCCGCCATCGCCGGCGGGAGCTGAAGCAATGGAAGCTGAGGCGCCCGCCGATTTCACCGTCGATGCCGGCGTGCTGGCCGAGGGATTCGGCCTGTCGGCGGACGATTTTCGCGAGAAGCTGCGCGCCGGCCATGTGACCGGCCGGCTCTATCAGGGCGTCGGCGAGGATGCCGGCACCTGGCGGCTCGAGGTGTTTCTCGGCAATGCCCGGCTGACGGTGATCGCCGACGACGAGGGGCGGCCGCTGCACCGCTCGCTGGTCGATTTCGGCGAGCGGCCGCTGCCGCGCGAGATGCGTGCCCCCACGGCCGAGCGGATCAATCGTCGGAGCGCTCCGCAAGCATGAACAGCTTGTGGGCGTTGCAGACGACCACCTTCTTGCGGGCGCTGGAGACGAGCCCCTGCGCCTCCCAGGACGTCATCACCCGGCTGACCGTGTGAAGTGTCGTGCCGGTCATCTCGGCGATGTCCTGCCGGGTTACCGGGAAGTCGATCAGAATGCCTTCCTCGGTCTTGCGTCCGGCCTGGTTGACCAGGCGCAGCAGCGCATGCGCCACCCGCCGTTCCACCTCCTCGGTCGACAGTTCCCTGATCCGCGTGTGGGCATCCTGCAGACGCTGTCCCACCGTCTGCAGGGCGTTCATCGCCAGCACCGGGCTGCGCGCGATGAAGGCGTCCCACTGGCTCGATGGCCAGACGAGGGCGAGGCTGTCGACCACGGCGGAGGCGGTCGCCGGATAGTCGGTGCGGCGCATTGCCTTTGCGATGCCGAAGATGTCGCCGGGGCTGACATGGCGCACGACGACCTGCTGTCCGTCCGGTGTCGTCTGCACCACCTTCAGCCGGCCATGCAGAAGCGCGAAGAATTCGGTCGCCGGTTCTCCTTGCGCGAAGACGGTGGCGCCTATGGCGTATCTGCGGCTGACGGCAATGGCCAGCACCGCGTCGAGGTCCTCGTCCGACATCGACTGAAAGATCGTAAGATCCCGGATCAGGGATCGGTCAAGTTGAGCGGGTGGCATTCCGTGGTTCCCTCCTCAGATGCCATTTTGTCGCAGTTTGCCCGGACTTCAGTGCCGGGCTTGTTTGCCTTTTAGCAAAAAGAAAATCTCCGTACGGGTGTTTCCTCTTCTTGTCGAGAATGACGGACGACAGGAAAGGAACATTGTCATGATCACGAGACGCACCGCACTGATCGGGACCGCTATGGCCACTCTGATGGCGGTCGTCCCGGCAATCGCAGATGAATCGGCAAATCCTACCCTTGATGCGCTGGACCTGCCGGATCAGACCGTGACGCTGGAGCGTGTGCATGCGACCCTGGTGCCGCCGCCTGCGGTGATGGAGCACGACCGTGTCGCCGCCGGTGCTCCGAAGGTGGTCGAGTTTACCATGACCATCGAGGAGAAGACGATCGTCGTGGACGATCAGGGAACGAAGTTCCACGCCATGACGTTCAACGGCACGATGCCCGGGCCGACCATGGTTGTCCATGAGGGCGATTACGTGGAGCTGACGCTGGTCAATCCCGAGACCAACGAGATGCCCCACAATATCGACTTCCACGCCGCCACCGGCGCGCTTGGCGGCGCCGCCCTCACGCTGATCAATCCGGGCGAGCAGGCGACGCTGCGCTTCAAGGCGACGCGGAGCGGGGCCTTCGTCTATCACTGCGCGCCTCCGGGAATGGTTCCCTGGCATGTGGTGGCCGGCATGAGCGGCACTTTGCTGGTGTTGCCGCGCGAAGGCCTCAAGGACGATCGCGGCGAGCCGGTCAGCTATGACACGGCCTATACGATCGGCGAGTTCGACCTCTACATCCCCAAGGACGAGGACGGCAACTACAAGACCTATGACAGCCTCGGCGAGTCCTATGCCGACACGCTGGAGGTGATGCGCGGCCTGATCCCGACGCATGTGGTCTTCAACGGCTCGAAGAACGCGCTGACCGGCGAGAACGCGATGACGGCGAAGGTCGGCGAAAAGGTGCTGTTCATCCACAGCAGCGCCAATCGCGACACCCGTCCGCATCTGATCGGCGGGCATGGCGATCTGGTCTGGGAGACCGGCAAGTTCGCCAATGCGCCCGAGCGCGACCTGGAGACCTGGTTCGTGCGCGGCGGCAGCGCGGCGGTGGCTCTCTACGAGTTCCTGCAGCCCGGCATCTACGCCTATGTCAACCACAACCTGATCGAGGCGGCCGAACTCGGCGCCACCGGCCATGTGAAGGTCGACGGGCAGTGGAACAACGACCTGATGATGCAGGTCAGCGCCCCGGCTCCGATCCCGGTGCAGTAACCGGCCAGACAGGCACGGGTGGCCCGCTTTCGCGGGCCCCCCGTCTTTCCCGGGAGTACCCATCATGCGTGCGAAACGGACCCTCCTGCCGCTGGTCGCGGCCCTGTCGCTGCCGCTGGCCGCCGGTGCCGCCGGCGTCGCCGACATCGCCGACGTCGGCCCGCCGGAGACGGTGCGGATCGAGGAGAGCCGCATCCTCTATCGGCAGCCCGGCGAATATCTCGTCGGCCGTTCGGCGACCAACGGTCCGCTGGAGGAAATTGCGCTCACGCAGCCCTTCGAGATCATGCGCCGCCAGGTGACCGCCGGCGAATACGGGCGCTGTGTCGCGGCCGGCGCCTGCCTTGCGCTCGACAAGGCGCAGGACCCGGACTTGCCGGTCACCGGCGTCAACTGGCACGACGCCGCCGCCTATGCGGCCTGGCTGCGCATGGCGACCGGTCAGGCCTGGCGCCTGCCGAGCGATCGGGAATGGTCGCTCGCCGCCGGCAGCCGCTATCGCGACGATGCGCTGACCGACATCGCTGATGCCGACGATCCGTCGCGGCGCTGGATCGCCATGTACGAGGCGGAGAGCGCAAGGAACACGGATGTCGACCCGACGCCGCGTCCGGTCGGCCATTTCGGCAGCAACGAGCATGGACTGCTGGATATTGCCGGCAATGTCTGGGAGTGGACCGATAGCTGCTACCTGCGCCATCGCTTCGATCCGGTGACTGGTGCCGAGAGCGTGGTGGAGAATTGCGGCATCCGCATCGCGCAAGGCAGCCATCGGGCCTATATGACCGGGTTCTTCCGCGACCCCAAGGCCGGTGCCTGCTCGGTCGGCATTCCGCCGGCCAATCTCGGCATCCGCCTGGTGCGCGACGATCCCGGCGCATGGCGGCGGCTGAAAACATGGATCGGCCTGTGAGCGGGGGCGGGCAGGCCCTTGGCGGCGGCGACGAGGACGTGCTGGCGCGCCTTGCCCATGTGCTGCACGAGATGGGACTGCCCTGCGACTGCCAGGACCAGGTGGAGCGGGCGGTCTCGCTCTTTGCCGAGCTGGAGGCGCGGCGGGTGCGCCGGCGGCTGATGGAGGCGGCCCGCACCCGTGCCGTCCGCCTTGCCGGCTTCATCGGCTATCTCGACGACCTGCGCGAGGGCGCCGTCGAGCAACTCGGCCCGGACGACTGCCTGCTGATCGCCGATACGTTCCGCACCATCGGCCGCACCGCCTCGGAAGGGGCGGCGTGTCTGGAAATGCTGGCCGGCCGCCTGGAAGCCTCCGGCAAGGAAGGCGGCGGCACGGAGACGTGACGTCCCGCGCGGTGCCTGCCAATTCGCTCCGCTCTTTGTGCCGGCACAAAGAGCGTCGGCCTCCCGTTGCCTAGGGTCCGGACTCTCGACGAGCAGTCCGGCTCCGGGGGGCGGCCGGCGGACGGAGACCGGCAATGACCTTTCATCCCACCAGACTGCACCGCAAGCCGGGCATCGGCGCCGCGCCGGCCATCGGGCCGGGAGAGCCGGTCGTGCCGCAGTCGGTGAGCGGCCGCTTCCGCCGGCTGAAATGGGCGGCTGTGGGCCTATGCCTTGCGCTCTACTATGTGCTGCCGTTCCTGCGCTATGACCGCGGTCCCGGCCAGCCTGACCAGGCGATCCTGTTCGACCTGGCTGGGCTGCGCTTCCATCTCGCCGGGCTGGAGCTGCGGCCGCAGGAGCTTTACCTGCTGACCGGTCTCCTGGTGCTCGCCACCCTCGTTCTGGTCCTGTCCAACGTGGTTGCGGGGCGGATCTGGTGCGGCTTCTTCTGTCCGCAGACCGTGTGGACGGATCTGTTCCTGTGGGTCGAGCGGCGGCTGGAGGGCGACCGCCGCGAGCGGCTGCGCCAGCTCTATCTGCCGATGACGCCGGCGCGGGCGCTGCGGCGCATCGCCAAGCATGCGATCTGGCTGGGGATCGCTGCCGGCACGGGCGGGGCCTTCGCGCTCTATTTCGCCGACGCGCCGACCTTGCTGCGCGAGATCGTCACCGGCGAGGCCGGCACCGTCGCCTATGGCGCGGTGCTGAGCCTGACGCTGACGACCTACACGCTCGCCGGCTTCGCCCGCGAGAAGATGTGCACCTACATGTGCCCCTGGCCGCGCCTGCAGGGCGCCGTCTGGGATGCGGAGGCCCTTGGCGTTGCCTATCGCGACTATCGCGGCGAGGCGCGCATGTCCGCAAAGAAGGCGGCTGCGGCCCGCGCCAGCGGCCTGCCGGCGGGCGACTGCGTCGACTGCATGGCCTGCGTCACTGTCTGCCCGATGGGCATCGACATCCGCGAGGGGCCGAACCTTGCCTGCATCAATTGCGGGCTGTGCGTCGATGCCTGCGACACCACCATGCAGAAGCTCGAGCGGCCGCGCGGGCTGATCGATTACGAGAGCTGGACCAATATCGAGCGCGGCCGCAAGGGTGAAGCCCGCAAGCCGGTGCGCCTCGTGCGGCCAAAAACCCTCGCCCTCGCGCTGGCCGGACTGGCGATGGCGGCGACCCTCGTCACGGTGGTCGCGACCCGCTCGACCCTGTCGCTCAGCGTCGCGCATGAGCGCAACCCGGTGGCGGTGGAACTCTCCGACGGGCGGCTGCGCAATGCCTATGACGTGCGCGTGTGGCATGTGGCGGGCGGTGGCGGCACGGTTGCGCTCACCGTCGAGGGAGCGGACGGGGCCGAGTTGCGCTCGGTCAGTGATGTCGGAGAAGAGGCGGACAGCATCGCCATCCTGCTCGACGACAAGGGCCGCCGCCGGCTGCGGGTGACGGTGACGGCGGACCCGTCCGCCGCCGGCGCGCTGACCTTCCGCCTCACCGATCCGGCAAGCGGCGAGAGCGTCACCGCCACCGACTTCTTCCACCTTCCGTGAAACCGCTCGCGAAATTTGCGCTGGCACAACGTTGCCCCGCCGCGACGCATCTACTCCTTCAGGCAATGGACCGCACCGGTCCGCAAACGGAGAGCGAGATGAAGACCACACGGACGATCGCCCTTGCCCTTGCCACCGTTCTGGCCCTGGCCGGGACCGCCGCCTCGGCGGCGGAGCATGAGGTGAAGATGCTCAACAAGGGCGCCAAGGGCGTCATGGTGTTCGAGCCGGACCTGCTCAAGATCGCCCCCGGCGACACTGTGCATTTCCGCGCGACCAACCCGAGCCACAACGCCGAATCGATCAAGGGCATGATGCCGGAGGGCGCCGAAGCCTTCGTCGGCAAGATGAACCAGGACGTCTCCATCACCTTCACGCAGGAAGGCGTCTACGGCATCCAGTGCAAGCCGCATTTCTCCATGGGCATGGTGGCCGCGATCGTCGTCGGCGAGCCGGTGAACCTTGCCGAGGCCAAGACGGTCAAGACGCCGGGCAAGGCCAGGAAGGTGTTCGAGGAACTGCTCGGCGGCCTGTGATCCGGCGGGTGTGAACGGGCCCCGGCCGGCGAATGTCGGCCGGGGCCGTCCTTTCGCGACAAAGCCCTTTCAGGAGGCGGCAATGACCCTTTCCCTTCGGCGCAGCTACTGGCTGACCGGCGGTTTCCGCCCCTTCTTCTTCCTCGGCGCGCTGTCGATGGCCCTGTCCGTGCTGGTCTGGATCCCGATCCTCTCGGGCCATCTCGACCTGCCCACCGCTTTCCTGCCCCGCGATTGGCACATCCACACGCTGCTGTTCGGCGGCGTTTCGGCGATCATCGCCGGCTTCGCGCTGACGGCGGTCGCCAACTGGACCGGCCGGCCGCTGGTCGCCGGCGGCGAGCTCTTCGCCCTGGTGCTGCTGTGGCTCGCCGGGCGTGTCGCCGTCACGGTGTCGGCGCTGACGGGCGCCTGGGCGGCGATGGCCGTCGATCTTGCCTTTCCACTGGCGCTGGTCGCCGTCTTCGCCCGCGAGGTGATCGCCGGCGGAAACTTGCGCAACCTGCGCATCGTCGTGATCGTCGCGCTCTACGGCCTTGCCAACGCAGCCTTCCACGCGGAAGCGGCCCTGACCGGCGTCGCCGACCATGCCGCGCGTGCCGGCATTGCCGTGGTGCTGCTGCTCGTCATGCTGATCGGCGGGCGGATCATTCCCGCCTTCACCCGCAACTGGCTGGTGCAGCGGCGCAGCCCGGTGCTGCCCGCCGGTTTCTCGCGCCTCGACGGCGCCGTGATGCTGGTCTCCGCGCTCGCGCTCGTCCTGTGGACGGCCCGGCCGGACCATGTCGCGACCGCGCTTGCCATGCTGATCGCCGGGCTCGCCAATGCGCTGCGCCTGTCGCGCTGGTGCGGGCTGGCGACGCGCCGCGACCCGCTGCTTCTCGTTCTGCATCTGGGCTTTGCCACCGTGCCGCTCGGCTTCGCGCTGGAAGGGCTGGCGATCCTGCTGCCCGGCGCGCTGGAGCCCGCCGCCGCCGCCCATGTGTGGACCGCCGGCACCTTCGGCATGATGACGCTCGCCGTGATGACGCGGGCAAGCCGGGGCCATTCCGGCCATCCGCTGGCCGCCGGCCGGCTGGAAGTGGCGATCTACGCGCTGGTCGCGCTCGGCGCTGCCGCCCGGGTGCTCGCGCCCTATGCGGGCGGCTGGATGGTGCACCTCTTCGCCTGCGCCGCGCTGGCCTGGGCGCTTGCCTATCTGCTCTTCGCCGCCGGCTATGCGCGCATGCTGCTGTGGCAGTCCGGCCTGCCGGTGCGCCGGTCATGAGTGCCACCGCAAGTGGCCCTGTCGCAAGTGACCCTGTCGCAAGCGGCACTGTCGCGGGCGCTTCCCTCAGCGTTCCGGCCATCACGGCCTGCGCCGCGCTGCGCGCGGCGGCCTTCCGCTTCACCGCGATCCTGCTGACCGCCTATCTTCTGTCCGGCTCGGCCCGCGCGGTGCTGGTCGACCCGGCCACCGGCCCGATCGCCGGCGCGCTGCTGGAAGCTCTTTGGCTGGTCTCCGCCGGGCTGCTCGGCACGGCCTTGATGCCCTGGGGGCTGCTGACGCCGCGCCGGGCTCTGGCCTTGGGCGCACTGACGGCCTTGGTGCTCGCCCTCGGCGATGCGCTGGTGGCGGTGTTCCTGTGCGGGATTCCCGTGCCGCGCCATTTCTCCCGCTTCGCGCAGGTCGATGGCGCGATCCAGGCCACCGCCTTCCTCATCGCGCTGCTGTTGCCGCTGGCGGTGTCCTTGCAGCGCAGATAAAGAATCCTCAAGATCATGCGGATTCCTTCGGCAGATTGAGCTGGAGACCAACAATCCGCATGATCGTGCGGATTTATTTCCTGTATGGGCGAGTTGTGCTATAAATCCTCACGAACGTGAGGTTTTTCCATGAAAATTCCGATCAACAGTCCGCAGGATATCGGCGCCATCATCCGCGCAACTCGCAAGGCGCAAGGGCTGCGTCAGGACGATGCGGCCGGCAGCATCGGCGTCAGCGAGAACTTCCTGTCCAAGGTCGAGCGCGGCAACCCGTCGGTGAGCTGGGCGAAGCTGTTTGAGGTCATGGACGGACTGGGCATCCGCGTCTTGCTGGACACGCCCGTCGACATCGACCCGGCGCCGCCGGCCGGAGACGGCTCGAAGCGATGAGCGAACGCGCCCTGGCAGCCTATATCAACGCGCACCGGGTCGGCGAGCTTGTCGATACGGGAGGAGTCTGGTCTTTCCGCTATGCCGCAAGCTGGCTCCAGTCGCCGGGAGCCTATTTTCTCTCGCCCCACCTTGTGCCGGTGGACGGGGTGGTCACGGATGGATCGAGCCAGCGGCCGGTCCAGTGGTATTTCGACAACCTGCTGCCGGAAGAAGGGCAGCGAAGCCTGCTCGCCAGCGATGCCAGGATCGACGAAGCCGATGCCTTCGGCCTCCTTGCCCATTACGGGGCCGAGTCGGTCGGTTCGCTGACGCTCGTGCCTCCTGAGCAGTTGCCCGACAACACCGGCGAGCGCCGGCCGCTGACCTTCAGTGCCTTGTCGGAGCGCATCCGCAGCCTGCCGCGGCTGCCGCTCACCCATGCGGCCCCCAAGCGCATGTCACTCGCCGGCGCGCAGCACAAGCTGGCGGTCAACTTCGACGGCGAAGCCTTGTTCGAGCCTGTCGGGGAAACGCCTTCGACACATATCCTCAAGCCGGATCATCCGGACCCGGCCTATGCCCATTCGGTGGCGAACGAGTATTTCATCATGCGGCTCGCGGCACGCCTGCGGCTTCAGGTTCCACGCGTGGCGAAGCTCTACATTCCCGAACCGGTCTATCTGATCGAGCGGTTCGACCGCAGAAAAGCCGAAACCGGCTGGGAGCGTCTGCATGTCGTCGACGCCTGCCAGTTGCTGAATCTCGACCGCGCCTTCAAGTACAATCAGGGCAGCATCGAACGGCTGGCCGAACTGGCAAACCATTGCCGCAGCATGGCGGTTGCCCGCAGCCGCCTCTTCGAATGGCTGGTCTTCAACGTTCTTACCGGCAACGACGACGCCCACCTCAAGAACCTGAGTTTCCTCGTCTCCGGGGCGGGAGTGCAACTCGCCCCGCATTACGACCTGTTGTGCACGGCGGTCTACGACAGTCGCGCCTTCGATCAGGCCGGATGGCCCGACAGGACCTCGCTCGCATGGCCTGTTCTCGGCGCGCGTCGCCATGCGGATATCTCTCGGGAAAAACTGCTCGACGCGGCCGAGGCGCTGGGGCTCGCCCGCAGAACCGGCGAACGTATCCTCGCCTTTCAGTTCGGCCGTATATTGGCCGTGGCGCAGGAGCTTCAGGACGAGATCGAGGTGGAGGATCGGGCGCGGTACGCGGACGATCCGAAGATCCAGACCTGCATCACGGCCGAGGCCCGGACGATCCGTGCCGTGATCCATACGGTTATCGCGGATACCGTCCGCCAACTCGGGTGAGACCTGAGGCCACCCGAAAATGACGAGGCCCCGGACATCGGGGGATGTCCGGGGCCTCGTTGTCTGGTCGCGCCGGAAAGCCGGCCGGCGTCTTAGCTGCAGCCGCTGGTGCTGCCGCAGGTGTCGCACTTCAGGCAGGTGCCGTTGCGCACCATGGTGAAGTTGCCGCATTCCGGGCAGCTCTCGCCCTCGTAGCCCTTCATCCGGGCCTGGGCGATGCGCTCGGCCGCGCTCTGCGCCTGCGGGGCGGGGGCCGTGCCGATCTCGACCCGGGCGGCCGCTTCCGAGCCGCGGGCGAAGGCGGTGGCGACCGCCGTTGCCTGCGCGATCGGCGCATTGCCGAGCTCGGCGGCGATCGCCTTGGTCAGGTGACCCGCCGGCTCGCCGCCGCCGACGAGGCGGAAGCGCTCGGTCTGGCCGCGGATCAGGCCGTGCGAGACGACGCCCTGGTGGCTCTTGCCGCCGCGCCCCTCGGTCTCGCTGGCCGTCGTCGCCAATTGGCCGAAGGCCTCCGGCGGGACATGAGCGAGCTCGTGGCGGCCGAGATAGGACACGGCCAGTTCGCGGAACACGTAGTCGAGCACCGAGGTGGCGTTCTTGATCGCGTCGTTGCCCTGGACCATGCCCGCCGGCTCGAACTTGGTGAAGATGAAGGCGTCGACATACTCCTCCAGCGGCACGCCGTATTGCAGGCCGAGCGAGACCGAGATGGCGAAGTTGTTGATGAAGGCGCGCAGGGCCGAGCCTTCCTTGTTCATGTCGATGAAGATCTCGCCGAGGCGGCCGTCATCGTATTCGCCGGTGCGCAGGAAGATCGTGTGGCCGCCGATCTTGGCCTTCTGGGTGTAGCCCTTGCGCCGGGTCGGCAGCTTCTCCTGCTGGCGCACGACACGCTCGACGATGCGCTCGACGATCTTCTCGGCGACCATCTCGGCCCGCGCCGCCTGCGGCTGGGCGACCAGCGTCTCAACCGCATCCTCGTCCTCGTCGTCCACATCGGCGAGCAGTTGCGAGTTCAGCGGCTGCGACAGCTTGGAGCCGTCGCGGTAGAGCGCGTTGGCCTTCAGCGCCAGTCGCCAGGAGAGCAGGTAGGCCTCCTTGCAGTCGGCGACGCTGGCGTCGTTCGGCATGTTGATCGTCTTGGAGATCGCACCGGAGATGAACGGCTGGGCCGCCGCCATCATGCGGATGTGGCTCTCCACCGACAGGAACCGCTTGCCGAGACGCCCGCACGGGTTGGCGCAGTCGAAGACCGGATAGTGCTCGGTCTTCAGGAAGGGCGCCCCCTCCAGCGTCATGGCACCGCAGACATGGGTGTTGGCCGCCTCGATCTCCGCCTTCGAATAGCCGAGATGGGTGAGCAGGTCGAAGGCCGGGTCGGAGAGCTTCTCCTCCGGCACCATCAGCGCCGCCATCTGCTCGTCGCCGACCGTCCAGCGGTTGAACACGAACTTGATGTCGAAGGCCGACTTCAGCGAGGCCTTGATCTTGTTGATCGTCGCCTCGGCGAAGCCCTTCGCCCTGAGCGAGGCGGGGTTGATCCCCGGCGCCTGGTCGAGCGAGCCGTGGCCGACCGCATAGGCCTCGATCTCGGCGATCTGGCTCTCGGAGTAGCCGAGCGTGCGCAGGGCCTCCGGCACCGCGCGGTTGATGATCTTGAAGTAGCCGCCGCCGGCCAGCTTCTTGAACTTCACCAGCGCGAAGTCGGGCTCGATGCCGGTCGTGTCGCAGTCCATCACGAGGCCGATCGTGCCGGTGGGCGCAATCACCGTCGACTGGGCGTTGCGGTAGCCGTGCTTCTCGCCGAGCTCCAGCGCCCGGTCCCAGGCGCGCTTGGCGCGCTCGATCAGGATCGGCTCCGGGCAGGAGGCGTGGTCGAGCGGGACGGGCAGGGTGTTCAGCCCCTCATAGCCCGAGGCCTCGCCATAGGCGGCGCGGCGATGGTTGCGCATGACCCGCAGCATGTGCGGGGCATTGTCCGCATAGCCGGGGAAGGGGCCGAGCTCGCCGGCCATCTCGGCCGAGGTGGCATAGGCGACGCCGGTCATGATCGCGGTCAGCGCACCGCAGATCGCGCGGCCCTCGTCGCTGTCATAGGGAATCCCCGAGGTCATCAGCAGGCCGCCGATATTGGCGTAGCCGAGGCCCAGCGTGCGGTAGCGGTAGGACAGTTCCGCGATCTCCTTGGATGGGAACTGCGCCATCAGCACCGACACTTCGAGCACGACGGTCCACAGGCGGACGCAGTGCTCGTAGGAGTCCACGTCGAACTTGCCGTCGGCCTCACGGAACTGCAGCAGGTTCAGCGAGGCGAGGTTGCAGGCCGTGTCGTCGAGGAACATGTACTCGGAGCACGGGTTCGACGCGCGGATCTCGCCGGAGGCCGGGCAGGTGTGCCAGTCGTTGATGGTGGTGTGGTACTGGATGCCGGGATCGGCCGAGGCCCAGGCGGCATAGCCGATCTGCTCCCACAGCTCGCGGGCCTTCATCGTCTTGGTGACGCGGCCGTCCTTGCGGGCGGTCAGGCTCCAGTCGCCGTCATCCATCACGGCGGTGAGGAAGCCGTCCGTGACGCGCACCGAGTTGTTGGAATTCTGGCCGGAAACCGTGAGATAGGCCTCCGAATCCCAGTCGGTGTTGTAGGTCGGGAACTCGATCTTGGTGAAGCCCTGGCGCGCGAACTGGATGACGCGCTGGATGTAGTTCTCCGGCACCATCATCTTCTTGGCGGCGCGGATCTCGCGCTTCAAGGCCGGGTTCTTCGCCGGATCGAAGCAGTCGCCGTTGTCCGCCTCGCAGTTGACGCAAGCCTTCATGATGGCGGTCAGGTGCTTCTGGCAGATCTTCGAGCCGGTGACGAGGGCGGCGACCTTCTGCTCTTCCTTGACCTTCCAGTTGATGTAGGACTCGATGTCCGGATGGTCGATGTCGACCACCACCATCTTGGCGGCGCGGCGGGTGGTGCCGCCCGACTTGATGGCGCCGGCGGCGCGGTCGCCGATCTTCAGGAAGCTCATCAATCCGGAGGACTTGCCGCCGCCCGACAGCTTCTCGCCCTCGCCGCGGACGCGGGAGAAGTTGGAGCCGGTGCCGGAGCCGTATTTGAACAGGCGCGCCTCGCGCACCCACAGGTCCATGATGCCGTTCTCGTTGACGAGATCGTCCTCGACCGACTGGATGAAGCAGGCATGCGGCTGCGGATGCTCGTAAGCCGTCGCCGAGCGGGTCAGCTCGCCGGTCTGGAAATCGACATAGAAGTGGCCCTGGCTGGGGCCGTCGATGCCATAGGCCCAGTGCAGGCCGGTGTTGAACCATTGCGGGCTGTTGGGGGCGACCTTCTGGGTCGCCAGCATGTAGCGGAGTTCGTCGTAGAAGGCCTGGGCGTCGGCCTCACTGTCGAAATAGCCGCCCTTCCAGCCCCAATAGGTCCAGGTGCCGGCGAGACGGTCGAACACCTGGCGGGCGTCGGTCTCGGAGCCGTAGCGCTCCTCCTCGGGCAGCTTCTTCAGCGCCTTGAGGTCGGCTTCCTGGCGCCACAGCCAGGAGGGAACGGTGTTCTCCTCGACCGGCTTCAGGCGGGCCGGAACGCCGGCCTTGCGGAAGTATTTCTGCGCCAGGATGTCGGCCGCGACCTGCGAGAACTGGGCCGGAACGTCAATGTTTTCAAGCCGGAAGACGACAGAGCCGTCCGGATTGCGGATCTCGCTGGTGGCGACGCGAAACGCGATGTCGGCATAGGGAGACTGGCCCTCCCTCGTATAACGCCGCTCGATCTTCATCCAAAAGCCCCTTTCGTGTGTCCGGCCGCCGGCCGGCTATTTCGGTCGCGGCAAGGCCGCGGGTGAGCGTGACGGCCATGCCGCCGAACCTGCGCATCGCGGGGACGCGCCGGCCATTGCTCGCCTTCCTGTTTCGTGGCGCCGCGCCGTGTCGACGCGATCCTTATCGTGGGTGATAACTATATATAGTGGGTCACCGCGTTTTTGTCACGATATATCGTCAACGCAAGACGCGAAATCCCGACATCACGCACCGCCGCGGTTGTGACGCCGAGACCGGGATCTCCCGGATACGCTGCTGCAGTTGATGAGGACGCGGGGCACGCACGGCTTGTCGCCGGCCCCAACCTTGCTGCGATTACCTGACAGCCTCAAGGTAGGGTGAATCGTCGGTAAGCGTCAAGCGCTCCGAGCAAGCTGTTGTGGCTCGATTTTGATCTGACGCAAAATGTAGTGTGTCCGTGTGGATAACGAGGACGAGCTTGGAATCGGCCTTTTGCCGGCAAAGGCAGCCTGCAACCGGCCCGCGCGGGCCGATGCGGCCCCTGCGCCTGTCCCCGGACGGGCGGGGCGGCGGGCAGGGCACTTATCCCCGCCGAACCCTTGCAAAACCGGGAGCGGGGATTGCAACCCCCTATCCCCGCCCTCGCAAAAACGGCGGAAAACCGCCATTTCTTTTGAGGGCGATTTTGCGAGATTGCGCAGAATCGTCTCAATTCTTGAGAAATTAGCATCGAACGCGCCGCAATTTGAGAAAGTTTGTCCAAAAATCGTCTTGTCCTGCTCAATCGCGGGGAAATCCGGCCGTGCTTCACTCTCGCCATCGCAAGCCCTGACAAGGACGATGCCATTGGCCCGGATGACGCGGCACTACGCCTACGGACTCGACATCGGCGACCTCGACGTCGTGGTCGTCGACGATTCGAAGTCGATGCAGGCGATCCTGCGCTCGACCCTGCTGTCGTTCCGGGTGCGGCGGGTGCGCACCTTCGACACGGCGGAGACGGCGCTGGAGATGATGCGGCTCGACCCGCCCAATTTCGTCATCACCGACTGGATGATGAAGCCGATGAGCGGGCTGGCGCTGCTGCGCACGCTGCGCCAGCGCAAGATGGCGCCGCTCTGCTTCCTGCCGGTGATCGTGTGCACGGCGCATGGCACGCGGACGCTGATCGACCGGGTGCTGCGCGACGGGGCGCAACATGTGGTGGCCAAGCCGCTGTCGCCGTCGGGCCTTCATGAGCGGCTGCTCTGGACGCTGCGCGACGACCGGCAACTGGTGATGGGCGACGATGGGCGCTATGTCATCGAGGGCGTTGCCCAGACGCTCGACGAGAAGGCGCGCAAGTGGCAGCAGATCGGCCTGGAGCGCGAGGTCGTCGCCGCGCCGAAGCGGAGCACCCGTCGCGAGTCGCCGGCGATGCCGCAGGTGCTCGACCCCGCCGCAGCCGAGCGCAAGGGCTTTGCCCATGTGCGGGCGAAGCGGCCGCATCCGGCGGCCTGAGTTCCTGCCGGCACCCGAATTTCGTCCTTCCGGCGGCGCCGGCCACCGCCGCCGATAGAAAGCCGCCGCAGGACGCGCCGCCGCATTGCGAAACCGGCGAGGGTGCGCTATGCGGAAAGCCAGACAGAGCAACCGGGACGCCGCCTTCGATGCAAACGCTGCTGCAATTCTTCACCTGGTGGAACAGCGCGACCTGGGGGACGCGCTTCTTTACCTGGCGCAAGGGCGAGTTCGTCGGCAAGGACGAGTTCGGCAACGCCTATTATCGCGAGCGCGGCGGCAACCGCCGATGGGTGATCTACAACGGCCTGGCCGAGGCCTCGATGATCCCTCCCGGCTGGCATGGCTGGATGCACCACCGCACCGACACGCCGCCGACCGAGACGGAGTACACGGCCCGCGCCTGGCAGGCGCCGCATCACGGCAACCGCACCGGCACGCGCGAGGCCTATCGGCCCAAGGGCTCGATCCTGACGCCGGAAAGCCGGCCGAAAGTGTCGGGTGACTATCAGGCCTGGACGCCGGAAGGCTGAGCCCGCTTCACGCGGCAGGTGAAGACTTCTGTGTAACGACTTGAGAACGCCGGCCCTTGGGCCGGCGTTCAGTTTGCTTACAAACCCCTCGTTTTTTCATGAGACTCGAAAACGAGGGGTTTTGATTCCGATATGTTCACGGTCTGAATCTGTGACGTTCCGTGAATCTCAGGCGTTTCGGAGTGCCTCCGAGGTTTGTCAGCAGTCTGAACGCCGGCCCTTGGGCCGGCGTTTTGGTTTTCCGGCTCTCCGAGGGACCGGAGCCGGCCCAGGATACAGGGGACGGCAACCTGGGTGCGGGGCTTGCGCCGGCGGGTCGTTTCCGCCGCTCGTTGCGCATTCGACCGTTCCCCGCGTCTTCCCGGACGAGCATCGCGAGATCCGGGACCGGGGGAGGCAGGGCGGTTGGGATTCGTTCGGGAGCGTGTCCGAAAGGCCCTCGGCTCGCCGGTCCCGTTGGGGTGGACGGCCCCCATCCGGCGTCGTTTTGCGCCAAGATGATGGTCCCAACACATCGAAGGAGCCGCCCAATGAACGAGATTACGCGCATCGGCATGGACACGTCCAAGCATCTCTTCCAACTCCACGGGGTTGATGCCGCCGGAGAGAC
>NZ_FYAV01000074.1:0-53211 GCF_900185745.1 Stappia sp. TSB10GB4
CCGCAAACCCGCGGGCCGAGGCGAACACGCGCGGATCCGGCGTCTTGATCGTCAACAAGGCCGCGCCCACCGGTCCCACCGAAGGGATCGCCTTAAGCCGCCGGGCGAGGTCGTCGTCGCGCACGAACGCTTCGAGCTCCGCCTCGACCTTTGCAAGCGCCGGCGCCAGCGCGGCATATTGCTCGCCCTGCAGCGCGAACAGCTTGCGGGCGAGCGGCGGCAGGGCGGGGTCGCTCGCCACCTGCTCCAGCAGCGTCTCGATGCGGCACAGCCCCTTGGGCGCGATCAGCCCGAACTCGGCCGCATAGCCGCGGATCGCGTTGGCAACCTGGGTGCGCGCCCGGATCAGGCTGGCGCGCACGCCCATCAGCATCAGCCGGGCCTGTTGCTCGGGGCTCTTCTCCGGCACGAAGCGCATGCCAGGACGCCCGCCCGCCTCGCACAGTCCGGCCGCGTCGGCCGCGTCGTTCTTGTTGCGCCCGACATAGGGCTTGGCGCGGTGCGGCGCGATCAGCCGGGGCTCGTGGCCCCAGCTTCGCAGCCGGCGCGCCAGGTGGTGGGCGCCGGTGCAGGCCTCGATCACCACCCGCGCCGGCGGCAAGGCCGTGAAGAACGCTTCAAGCTGGCCGCGCCGCAGTTGCCTGCGCAGCACCGTCGTGCCGGCCGCGTCAACCCCGTGAAGCTGGAAGAGATGCTTGGACGTGTCCATGCCGATGCGCGTAATCTCGTTCATTGGGCGGCTCCTTCGATGTGTTGGGACCATCATCTTGGCGCAAAACGACGCCGGATGGGGGCCGTCCACCCCAACGGAACCGCCATGCGCCAGATTGCTCTTTGCCTCGGACTTGGCCTGCTTGCCATCCTTACCCTCGCCCCGGCACATGCCGACTATGTCGTCATCGCCGCCAGCGATGCGCCGGACGCCTATAGTGCCGGCACCGAGATAGCCGACGACCAGCAGATCGACCTTCCCCAGGGTGCCCGCCTGACCCTGATCGAGCGCAGCGGCCGCATCGTGACGATCGACGGCGCCTTTTCCGGTTCGGTTCCAGGATCGGCGCAAGTGGGCCCGTCCGAAACATCCTCCACGAACTGGGACATCCTGAAGCGACTTGTCGGCTCGGCGGAAGCGAGCTCGACGGTGCTTGGAGCCGCACGCGCCGGCGCTGGCGACATCCCGCCGCCCCCTGACGTCTGGGATCTCGGCGCCGACAGTTCCGGTCCCCGATGCGTCCGCACGGGCGAACTCACGCTGTGGCGGAAACAGGCGGACGAAACCCTGCAGGTTTCCGCAAGAAGCGCGGCCGGCCGCCATGAGGGCCTTGCCTGGACGGCAGGGGACCATCGGCTTGCCCTGCCCGCAGACATGGCAGTGGAGGATGGCCGGATGGTCGTGTCGGTCGGCGGCGAGCTTCGGGATTTCGAGCTGTCGGTCATGCCGGACACGCTTGCCGGTGCCCCGGCCGGCCAGCTCCTGTCATGGCTGTCCGAACGGGACTGCCGCCGTCAGGCGCTCGCTTTGATCGCGCGCCTGCACGGGGGCGGTACGGCCGACTGAGCCGCGCCAGTGCGTCAGGCAGCGATGCCTCAGGCCGCGGCCGGCAACCGGCGCGGCCGACCGCTCTTCAACAGGATCAGCACGATCACCGCGATGTTGAGCATGTTCCAGGCAATGCCGTTGAGGAACGCCGCCTGATAGGACGCCGTCAGGTCGTAGATCCATCCCGACATCCAGCCGCCCAGCGCCATGCCGACGATGGTCGCCGTGATGACCGCGCCGACGCGGCGCCCGGCCTCGCGGGCGGGCAGGTACTCGCGCACGACGATGGCGTAGCTGGAGACGATGCCGCCCTGCGACAGGCCGAAGATCAGCGACACCATATAGAGCGAGGCCAGCCCGTCATAGGGGATGTAGAGGAACAGCGCGAGGCATTGCAGCACCGCGCCGATCAGCAATGTCCGCAGGCCGCCGATCTTGTCGGCAAGCACGCCGGAGACCAGCCGGCTGGCAATGCCGCCGGCCAGCATCAGGGACAGCATCTCCGCCCCGCGCGCGACGCCATAGCCAAGATCGACGCAATAGGCGACGATATGCACCTGCGGCATCGACATGGCGACGCAGCAGCCGAGCCCCGCAATGATCAGCAGGAACTGCAGGGCACCCGGCGACAGCGGCGTCGTGCGCACCGGCGGCGGCGGTTCGACATGCCTGGCTCCCGTGGCCATATGCGGCGCCGGGCGTCGCAACAGGAAGGCCATCGGCACCAGCACGGCCAGGCAGACGCACCCCGCAAGAATATAGGCGCCGCGCCAGCCGTATTCGGACATCGCCGCCTGCAGCACCAGCGGCCAGATCGCGCCGGCGAAGTAGTTGCCCGAAGCGGTCGCCGAGACGGCAAGCCCCCGGCGCTTGGCGAACCAGTGGGAAACGTCGGCGAGCAGCGGGCCGAAGGTCGCGGCCGATCCGAAGCCGATCATCGCCCCCTGCAGGAGCGCGAAGATCCAGATCGAGCTGGCTTGCGAGGCCAGCAGGAAACCCGAGCCGAGCAGAACGGAGGCGAGCGCCAGCGGCACCATCACCCCGAAGCGGTCGACGAAGCGGCCGATAAAGAGATTGCCGAGCGCGAAGCCGATCATGGTCGCGGTGTAGGGCAGCGAGGCGTCCGCCCGATCGACGCCGAACTCGCGCTCGACCGCCGGCAGCACCACCACCACCGACCACATGCCGGCTCCGCCGATGGTGGCGAGGAACATGGAAAGCCCGAGCCGCGCCCAGGCATAGCCACTGTCGACACCGCCCGTGTCGCGCGTCGCGATTCCCTGCATGGCGTGCATGTCCTCCCGGCTGCCGGCATGTCTCCCGCATGCAGGCTTTTTCAACCGGTTACTCCCCCGCGCCGGCCGTTTCAACGGCAATCGGCACCGCCCGGCACCTGACGTAGCGGCGCGCAGCCGTTAGCAGGACGGAGCCTGACCCGATGTTGCAGCCGTGTCCGCCGGAAGCGCCGCCTCCGCGGCCTGCGCCTCCGCCGGGCGCAGGACCGGCCGGCCCCACAGCCGCGCCAGCAGCCAGTCGCCGTCGCCCTCGCTGGACCGCCGGTGCGCCATGTCCCGCTCTGGCGGGATCGGCGCAAAGCCGTCCCCGTTCCGCTCGGCAATCGCGAAACGGAACACATAGGCCGGGGTCAGGCCCATTCGCAGGTCCGAGACGACCAGCCGCTCCTCCTGCTCCTCGATCCGCAGATAGCCGCGGCTGAACCAGTCGAGCTTGGTATAGGCGGGGTTGTCCGCAAGGCAGTTCGCCAGGATGCCGCCCCGGTCGTGCGAGTAGATCGTCGGCGGGCCGTCGGCATCGAACAGCGACAGATAGAGGTTGTGATAGCGCGCCTCCTCCATGCCGATCACCTTCCACACCACCGTGTTGAAGGGAGCGGCGATAGCGAAGATCCGATCCGGCACGATGCCCGCTTCGGCGAAGAGGCGGGCGGCACGGGCTTCCATATGCGCCTGCAGGCCAACCGTCAGCGCCAGATAGCCCGTACTGACGGCAAGGGCCACTGTATTTGCCCGCGCCAGACCGGCGGACCATTCGCGCCGGGCCAGCGCCCAGATCACGACGGCAAGCAGCGGCAGCGTGTAGAGCGGATCGATGATGAAAACCGAGCCGACGCCGACGGGATCGGGATA
The DNA here is from genome assembly GCF_900185745.1 of Stappia sp. TSB10GB4. Taxonomy (NCBI): domain Bacteria; kingdom Pseudomonadati; phylum Pseudomonadota; class Alphaproteobacteria; order Hyphomicrobiales; family Stappiaceae; genus Stappia; species Stappia sp. TSB10GB4. Next base: position 3,688 of record NZ_FYAV01000074.1, read on the forward strand.
GATCGGCCAGAACAGCCGCGTCCCATAGACCGTCATCGCGTCAATCAACGCATGGGTGGAAAAACAAAGGTAAACCGTCAGCCAGACGAGCAGCCGCCGCTCGCGCAAGGAGCGGAACAGCCGGATCAGCACCTCGCCGAAAACCGGCGCCGCCAGCGCCTGGATGAACAGCGAATGCGTCGCCCCGCGATGCAGGACGAAGCTGTCGACGGGATCGGCAAAGGGCAGCAGGACATCGAGATCCGGTAATGTACCGAGCACACCGCCGACAAGCGCCGCCCGGCGCGGGCCGAGGGTCTTGCCGAGGCAGGCGGTCGAGACGGCGGCACCGAGCACGAACTGGGTCAGAGAATCCATGGGCGGGTCTTGTCCAGGGCAGGCACGACACGGGCGCGGCGGAGCAAGTTCCACCGCGCCCGTGTCGTGGCATCGGGGCAGAGTTGCGTTGCGCCCTCACATAGGGCCCGCGCGCGCCGCCCGCCAGTGCGAAGGAGCGCCTTGTGCGAGCCGCCTCTCCCTACAGCGACGTCCACCGGCCGTTGGCGCGCGAGGAGCGCACGCAGGCATCGATGAAGGCCATGCCGGCAAGCCCGTCCGAAATGCCAGGATAGAGCACCTCCGGCCCCGCCGGCTTGCCGGCCCGTGCCGCGCGGATCGCATGCGCGGCCTCCTGGTAGATCGTCGCGAACCCTTCCAGATAGCCTTCCGGATGGCCGGCCGGCACGCGGGTGACGCGCCCGGCTGCCGCCCCGGCACCGGCTCCGCCGCGGGTGATCAGCCGCTCGGGCTCGCCGAACGGCGTGAACCACAGGTGGTTGGGCTGCTCCTGCTCCCATTCCAGCCCTCCCTTCTCGCCATAGATGCGAAGGCGCAGGCCGTTCTCGTTGCCCGGCGCCACTTGGCTGGCCCACAACATGCCGCGTGCGCCGCCGCGGAAGCGCAGCATCACCTGGACATTGTCGTCGAGGCGCCGCCCCTCCACGAAGGTGGTGAGTTCGGCAGAGAGTTCCGCAAGCTCGAGACCGGAAACGAAGCAGGCGAGATTGTAGGCATGAGTGCCGATGTCGCCGACGCAGCCGCCGGCCCCCGAGCGATGCGGATCGGTGCGCCAGTCCGCCTGCTTCTGGCCGCTGGCCTCCAGCCGCTCCGTCAGCCAGTCCTGCGGATATTCCGCCTGCACCAACCGGATCGTGCCGAGGTCCCCGGCCGCGATCATCTCGCGCGCCTGCCGGATCATCGGATAGCCGGTGTAGTTGTGGGTGAGCACGAAGAGCGCGCCGGACGTCTGCGCAAGTGCGGCGAGCTTCTTCGCATCGGCCATCGTCGAGGTCAGCGGCTTGTCGCAGATCACGTGGATGCCGCGCTTCAGGAACTCGCGCGCTGCCGGGTAGTGCATGTGGTTCGGCGTGACGATGGCCACCGCCTCGATGCCGTCCTTCAGCCGCGCCTCGCGCTTGGCCATCTCGGCGAACGACCCATAGCTGCGATCGGGTGCCAGGCCGAGCGCGGCAGCCGACGCCTTCGCCCGTTCCGGGTCGGACGACAAGGCACCCGCCACCAGCTCGAACTGTCCGTCGAGCCGCGCCGCCATGCGGTGAACGCCGCCGATAAAGGCGCCCTCGCCGCCGCCCACCATGCCGAGGCGGATCCGTCCTCCGCCCCGTGTTTCCTGTCCTGCCTCGATCGCCATCGCTGCCTTCCTCCCGTTGCTGGCGCTCTCGCGGCGCCGGTCAGTCGATCCCCAGCATCCGCCGGTTCGCCGCCTCGTCCGCTCCGCCGGCCGCGAAGTCGTCGAACGCCTTTTCCGTCACCCGGATGATGTGGCCGGCGATGAAGGGCGCGCCTTCCGCCGCGCCGTCCTCCGGATGCTTGAGGCAGCATTCCCATTCCAGAACGGCCCATGAATCGTAGTCATAGGCTGCGAGCTTGGAGAAGATGCCGGCGAAATCGACCTGCCCGTCGCCGAGTGAGCGGAAGCGCGCGGCCCGGTTCACCCAGGACTGGTAGCCGGAATAGACGCCCTGCCGGCCGTTCGGATTGAACTCGGCGTCCTTGACGTGGAACGCCTTGATCCGCTCGTGATAGATATCGATGAAGGCGAGATAGTCGAGCTGCTGCAGCACGAAATGCGAGGGGTCGTAGTTGATGCAGCAGCGCGGATGGTTGCCGACCGCCTCCAGGAACATCTCGAAAGTCGCCCCGTCGAAAATGTCCTCGCCCGGATGGATCTCGTAGCACAGATCGACGCCGGCCTCGTCATAGGCATCCAGGATCGGGCGCCAGCGGCGGGCCAGTTCGGCGAAGGCGGTCTCGACCAGCCCCGCCGGGCGCTGCGGCCAGGGATAGACATACGGCCAGGCGAGAGCACCGGGGAAGGACACGCTGGCCGTCAGCCCGAGCCGGCGCGAGGCCTTCGCCGCCTTGCGCATCTGGTCGGTCGCCCATTCCTGCCGCGCCTTCGGATTGCCGCGTACATGCGGCGCGGCGAAGCCGTCGAAGGCCGCGTCATAGGCGGGGTTGACCGCAACGAGCTGACCTTGCAGATGGGTGGAAAGCTCGGTGATTTCGACGCCGGCCTCCCGGCAGATGCCGGCGACCTCGTCGCAATAGTCCTGACTGTCGGCCGCCTTGTCGAGATCGAACAGCCTCCCGTCCCAGGTGGGGATCTGCACCCCCTTGTAGCCGAGCGAGGCGGCCCAGCCGGCAATCTCGCTCAAGGAGTTGAACGGTGCCGTGTCACCGGCGAACTGCGCCAGGAAAATCCCCGGACCTTTCATCGTCTTCATTGCCTGTCTCCTCCCGTTTGGCAGCGTCTATCCGTTACCCGATCCTCATGATGCCCGCCCCTCGCCAGGCCCGCCAGCCTACATGCTCCAGCTTACATGCCCCAGCGCAGGGCGGCGGTGTGCACGGGCGCGTCCCATAGCGCCTTGATCTCGTCGTCCAGCACGGTGACCGTCAGCGAGCAGCCGGCCATGTCCAGCGAGGTCACATAGTTGCCGACCAGCGCACGGGAGATGGAGAGCCCGGCCGCCTCCACCTGGCGCGCCGCCGCCTCGTACATGACATAGAGCTCCATCGCCGGTGTCGCGCCGAAACCGTTGACGAAGAGCAGCACCTCGCCGCTGGCCGCCTCGCCGAGATCCTTGAGAATCGCCCCGATCATCTCGGCGGCAATGTCCTCCGCACTGGCCAGCTTGACGCGGCGGCGGCCCGGCTCGCCATGGATGCCGACGCCCATCTCCATCTCGTCGTCGCCGATCTCGAACATCGGCTTGCCGGCCGCCGGCACCGTGCAGCTCGTCAAGGCCACGCCCATCGAGCGGGTGCGGGCGTTGACCTTATCGCCCAGCGCTTTCAGGGCTGCGAGATCACGCCCCTCTTCGGCTGCCGCGCCGACGATCTTCTCCACCACCAGCGTGCCGGCGACGCCGCGCCGCCCCGTGGTGTAGAGCGAGTCCTCGACGGCGACGTCGTCGTTGGTCAGAACGGTGGCGACCTCGCCGGAGGCCATCTCGGCCGCCATCTCGAAGTTCATCACATCGCCCTCATAGTTCTTGACGATGAAGAGCGTGCCCGCGCCGGTATCGACCGCCTCGACCGCCGCCAGCATCTGGTCCGGCGTCGGCGAGGTGAACACCTGCCCCGGGCAGGCGGCATCGAGCATGCCGTGGCCGACCAGCCCGCCATGCAGCGGCTCGTGACCGGACCCGCCGCCGGAGACCAGCGCCACCTTGCCGGGCTTCAGCTCCTTGCGGCGGACGAATTTCAGGTCCTCGCCGGCAACGAGAATGTCGCCATGCGCCCGGCAGAACCCGTTGAGGCTGTCGGCGAGCACGGTGTCGACGGAATTGATCAGCTTCTTCATTGCTTCCTCCCGAAAGGACTATGGGGCCGCGGTCTCGTCACCGTCCTCCTCCAGGAGGGCGGCGAGGTCACGGATGACGTTGTCGAGCAGGACATCGAGCCGCCGGTTGCGTTCCGGGTCGCCGAGATCCGGCAGAAGCAGCGTGCGCGCCCGCAGCTTCGGGCCTCGGTCGACCAGCGACTGGCGCCGGGGATGCGCGGCCGCATAAGCCTCCAGGAAAGCCTCGCGTTCCCGCGGCGAGAAATGGCAGATCTCCAGGATCGGCTCGATATGAGCCGCCGGGATCGGCGTCGAATAGGCGGGGTTGGTGATCTGCGAGACGAAGCTCCGGTTCTTGCCCAGCGCCGCGGCGATCCGCTGGCGGGTGCCCGACGGGCGCTTGTCCAGCACCTTCTGCAGCACCGCCTTGTAGACGGCGACGAGCGGTGCGCTGTCGGGCGCCGATGTCTCGGGCGGTCTAGCCATCGTCACCCAGCCGCATCCCGGCGATCGCCGCCTTCACCCTGGCAAGCGCGGCCGGCGCGACGGACACCCGCCGCAGCCCACAAGCAAGCAGCTTCGGCAGAACGGCAAGGTCGCTGCCGGCATCGCCGCACAGGCTGACCGGCAGGCGGGCTGCCACTCCCCCGCGCAAGGTGGAGGCGACGAGCGCCAGCACTGCCGGATCGTCGGCCCGCCCGAGTTCGGCAACGTCCGGCGAATCCCTGCCGGCCGCCAGCACGTATTGCGTCAGGTCGTTGGAGCCGATGGAAAAGAACGCCGCCTCGCCGAACCGCTCGGGCGTCACGGCAACCGCCGGCACCTCGACCATGATGCCGAGCGGCGGGCGCACGGCCTCCCGTCCCTCGGCGCGAAGCTCGGCGATGCAGTCGTCCAGCAGCCGCGCCGCCTCCGTGATCTCTCCCGGCACGCTGACCATCGGCAGCATCACCTGGAGATTGCCGTGGCAGCCGGCGCGCGCCAATGCCCGCAACTGGACGCGGAACACATCCGGCCGGCGCAGCGACAGGCGGATCCCCCGGCAGCCGAGAAAGGGGTTGCTCTCCTCGACGGTGAGGCCCGGAACCGGCTTGTCGCCGCCCGCATCCAGCGTGCGGATCGTCACGCTGCGCCCATCCGCCCACGCCAGCACCTTGCGATAGGCGCGATACTGGCTTTCCTCGTCCGGCAGGCCGCCGGGACCATGGAAGAGGAACTCCGTGCGCATCAGGCCGATGCCGTCGCAATGGGAGGGATCGAGCGCGTCGACCTCCTCCGGGACGGCGACATTGATCATCACCGAGATCGACACGCCGCAGGCCGTCGCCGCCGGACGGCCGAGATAGGTTTTCGCCGCCTCCGCCTCGCGGGCAAGGACCTCCGCCCGTTCGTTGTGCTGCCGCCGCGCTGCCTCGTCCGGATTGAAGCGGACACGGCCGCTGTCCCCGTCGACCAGCGCCTCGGTGAGGCGGCTCATGTCGAAAGCCCCAAGCCCGGTCACCATCGGCACGCCGCGCGCGCGCGCCAGCATCGCCACATGGCTGGAGGGACTGCCTTCCGCCAGGGCGATGCCGCCACCGGCGGACCAGTCCGTCTCCAGGAACCGCGTCGGCGTGAGATCGGTACCCACAAGAACCGCGCCCGCCATAGAACCGGCCGCGCCCTCTTCGCCCGACAGTGCCCTGAGCAGCCGCTCCCGGATATCGGCGAGGTCGGCGGAGCGAGCGCGGAAATACTCGTCCTGCGAGGCGCGATACTCAGCGATAGCGGCATCGAGCGCGGCCGCGACGGCGGCATCGGCCGAGCTCCCGCCGGCAATCGCTTCGCGGGCGGGCGCGGTCAGTTCCTCGTCCTCCAGCATCGCCAGTTGGAACTCGAGCATCTCGGCCGCTTCCGCGTCGACCGTCTCCATCAGGCCGGCAATCTGCGCCGAGGCCGTTTCCAGCGCCTGTGACAGGCGCGCGGCTTCCGCGTCCGGATCGCCTGCGGGACGCGTCCCCGCCACGACCCTGTCGACCACCACGACCGGGCCCGCCGCAAGGCCGGGAGAGGCCGCCCTGCCGGCAAGCTCCTGTCCTGTTGCTGGCGTCCCTGTCATCTCCCTCACTCCGCCTCGCCCGCGGCTCCGGTCTCGAAGTCGTTGCGCACCAGCGCCACCAGCGCGTCAAGCGCAGCGCGGGCGTCGTCGCCGGCCGCCCGGAACTGCAGGACCGTACCCTTGGGGGCCCGTGCGGCCATCACCTTGACGATGCTCTTGGCATCGATCCAGGGGCCGTCCGGGCCGGGGCTCAGTTCGATGCGCGACTGGAAGGTCTTGGCGAGCTTGGTCAGCTTCACCGACGGCCGGGCATGCAGCCCGACTTCATGTTCCAGCAGGACCTCGGCGGTCAGCGCCACGTCACTCATGTCATCGTCCTCAAAGCGCCGACAGCTCTTCCGCGGTCCGGCGAACATCCTGCAGCGACGCGCCGCCCGAGGCCTCGGTCGCGGCGATCACCGCGCCCTCGACGATCGGCGCGTTGCACACCACCACCTTGCCGCCGCGCCCTTCCGGGAGCATCTCGACAGCCATTTCCGAATTTGTCTCGGCCCCGCCGAGGTCGACCAGAAGCGCGACACCGGCTTCCGACCAGGCCTTGTCGATGGCAGCAAGGATCGCCTCGACGCTGGTCCCCAGGCCCCCGTCGGGATCGCCGCCGCACCAGGCGAGCGGCACCTCGTCGCCGACCATCTGGCGCACCATGTCGGCGGTCCCTTCCGCCACAAGCGGCGAATGCGACACGATGACGATGCCGACATTGCTCATTTCACGTCTCCAAACTTCCCGGCGATTGTCTCGATGAGGATCTGGCTCGACCGCGCGCCCGGGTCGATGTGACCGATCGACCGCTCCCCCAGGAACGACGCACGCCCCTTGGTGGCCAGCATGTCCTTGGTCGCCGCGCAGGCTTCGCGCGCCACCTCGGCGACCTCGGCCGGAGGGCGGCCCGCAGCGAGAGCTTCCGATGCCGGCACCAGCACGTCGAGCATGGTCTTCTGTCCGGGGGTCGCCTTGCCGCGCGCCATCACCGCCTCGATGGCGGCTTTCAGCGCGGCCGCAACGCCCTCGCGTGTCGGCGGCGTGTCCAGCGACTTGCCGAGCGTCATGAACAGTGTCCCGTAGAGCGGACCGGAAGCCCCGCCGACCTTCATGACAAGCTGCATGCCCGCCGCCTTCAGCGCCTCGTCCCAGGGCTTTGCGGCAAGCGTGTCGAGCTCGTCGAGCACGGCCTGCATGCCGCGCTTCATGTTGTGGCCGTGGTCGCCGTCACCAATGGCGGCATCCAGCTCGGTCAGCTCGTCGGCATGGGCAATGACGGCCTGCGCCGTCGCCTCGAAGATGTCCCTCAGGCGGGGATCGGTGTCGCTCATCTATCTGATCCGGTTTCCGTCTTCATCGAAGTAGAGCGGCGAGACCGCCTCGACACGGATCGCCTCCTCGCCGGCAAGCCGGCTTGCGGGATCCGCCAGTGTGGTCAGCCGGAAGTCGCCGATCCTGATGTGGAGATGGTTCTGGTCGCCCAGATGCTCGACCCAGTCGAGCCGTGCGTTGGCGCTTGTCGCATCTGCGGCCGCGATCCGCAAATGCTCCGTGCGCGCGCCGAGGGTGAAGGCGGCATCCGGCGCATTCTCCGCCGGGATCACACCGACAGGCAGCACGTTGATCGCCGGTTGGCCCAGGCGGGCCGCGACATAGACATTGTCCGGATCCTCGTAGATCTGGCGCGGCGTGCCGATCTGCACCAGCCGCCCTTCCGACAGGATGCCGATCCGGTCCGCCATGGTCATCGCCTCGATCTGGTCATGGGTGACGTAGAGGATCGTCGCAGCCAGCTCGCGCTGGATGCGCTTCAGCTCCAGCCGCAGGTCCGCCCGCAGCTTGGCGTCGAGCGAGGACAGCGGCTCGTCCATCAGGAAGATCGACGGCTGGCGCACCAAGGCCCGGCCGATCGCCACGCGCTGCATCTCGCCACCCGAAAGCTGCGTCGAACGGTTGCCGAGCTTGTGGCCGATCCGCAGCATGTTCGCCACCGCCTCCACCGTGCGGCGGATCTCGTCCTCCGGCACGCGCCGGGCCGGCGAGCGCAGCGGGAAGGCGAGATTGTCGAAGACGCTGAGATGCGGATAGAGCGAATATTGCTGGAAGACGAAAGCAACGTCCCGCCCGGCCGGCGGCATACGGGTCATATCGGTGCCGTCGATATGGAGAGAGCCGCCATCCGGCGCCTCCAGCCCGGCGATCAGCCGCAGCGTCGTCGTCTTGCCGGCGCCCGTCGGCCCGAGCAGCACGACGAATTCGCCGGAGGCGATGGTCAGCGAGAGGTCATCGACGGCCAGCGTCCGGCCGAACTGCTTGGAGATCCCCGAAAGGGCAACGGTCGCCATGTCAGCCTCCCGTCCCGGTGCGGCGGGCGGCGCCCGCATCGTCGCGCGCACTCGCCAGAGCCCGGCCGCTCGCCCGGTCGAACAGCGACAGCCGCGCGGTGTCGAAAGTCAGCCCCACCGTTTCCCCGTCACGGACGACAAGGTCGGCGGCGATCCGCGCCTTCAGTTGCGCGGCACCCAGCATCACCGTGACGATCTGCGTCGTGCCGAGATACTCGCTGCCGACCACCTCGCCCCTCAGCAGCGAACCATCGTCGAAGCGGATGTGTTCCGGTCGCATGCCGAGGACGAGCGCCCCGTCGGCCACCTGTTCCCTCAGCTCCGGGATCGCCACCTCCGTCCCGCACAGCCGAACCTTGGCAGCGCCTGCGTCCTGTCCGCCTTCAACGTCCAGGAAATTCATCGGCGGCGAGCCGATGAAATCGGCGACGAACATCGTGGCGGGGCGATCGTAGATCTCCTGGGGGTGGCCGAACTGCTCGATGACGCCGTGGTTCATCACCGCGATCTTGTCGGCCATAGCCATCGCCTCCACCTGGTCGTGGGTGACATAGACCGTGGTGGCCCTGATCGAGTTGTGAAGCTCGCGCAGCTCCCGCACCATCAGGTCGCGGAACTCGCTGTCCAGCGTGCCGAGCGGCTCGTCCATCATGAAGGCCTTGGGCCGGCGCACGATGGCACGCCCGAGCGCCACCCGCTGGCGATCGCCGCCGGCGAGCCCCGAGACCGGCCGGTCGAGAATATGGTCGATGCGCAGCAGCCGCGCCGTCTCCTCCACCCGCGTCCGGATCTCCTGTCGCGGCATGCCCTGGCAGACCAGCGGAAACGCCATGTTCCGGCGCACGTTCATATGCGGATAGAGCGCGAAGAGCTGGAACACGAAGGCAATGTCGCGATGGGAAGCGCGGTTGAAGGTGACGTCCTCGCCGCCGAGAAAGATCCGTCCCGAGGTGGGCAGTTCCAGCCCGGCGATCATCCGCAGCGTCGTCGTCTTGCCACAGCCCGAGGGGCCAAGCATGACGAAGAACTCTCCGTCCTCCACGGTGAAGTCGGAGTTCTTCACCGCGGTGAAGGCGCCGAAGTTTTTCCTGAGGGCCTCGACCCTGATTTCCGCCATGGCTGACTATTCCGGAAAATGGCTGACGATGATGAACATCACGGTGCCGGTCAGGATCGTGACGAAGGAATAGGTGAAGAGCGCCAGCGCGAAGGGCTGCATCAGCATCACCACCCCGAGGCCGATCAGCACCGTCGCGAGTAACTCCCACGGCCCCCGGCGGAAGATCCGCGGACCCGACGGGCCGGCCGCCGCGGCTTCCTCCCTCTCGCGGCCCGGCGGGTGGGCGCGCTGGTGGGCGATGCGGGCCCGTGCCGCCTCCAGGCCGTCTCCGGCCGTCGTCTTCGTTGGCTGAGATCCGGTCATTTGCGCACCGCTCCGAAGGTGATGCCCCTGAGCAGATGCTTGCGCAGGAGGATGGTGAAGACGAGCACCGGCAGCAGGAACAGGGTGACGCCCGCGCCAATGGCCGGCCAGTCGAGCCCGCCCTCGCCGATGATCGTCGGGATGAAGGGCGGCGCCGTCTGCGCGGTGCCGGAGGTCAGCAGCAGCGCGAAGGCATATTCGTTCCAGGCGAAGATCAGGCAGAAGATCGCCGTGGCGGCGATGCCGGTCGCCATCTGCGGCAGCACCACCTTCACGAAGGCCTGCAGGCGCGTATAACCGTCGATCAGCGCCGCCTCCTCGTATTCGCGCGGGATCTCGTCGACGAAGCCTTTCAGCAGCCAGACGGAGAGCGACACGTTGACGGCGGTGTAGAGGATGATCATGCCGAGATGGGTGTCGGACAGGCCCAGCGTCCGGTACATCAGGAAGATCGGGATCGCGACCGCGATCGGCGGCATCATGCGCGTCGACAGGATGAAGAAAAGCAGATCATCGGCCAGCGGCACGCGGAACCGCGAGAAGGCATAGGCGGCAAGCGTCCCGAGGAAGACCGACAGGAAGGTCGAGCCGAAGCCGATGATCACCGAGTTGAGGAACCGTTCGCCGAACTTGGAGGGGCCGGCGATCACCATCTGCCGCGAGCGTACCAGTTCCTCGTACCAGGTCTGCGGCGGCGGCAGGCTCGCCATATAGTCCGGCGTCTGGCGGGTCCGCGTCGTGAACAGGTTCACATAGCCCTCCAGCGAGGGCTCGAAGACGACCTTCGGCGGATAGGAGATCGAATCCGGCGGCGTCTTGAAGCCGGTCAGGAAGATCCAGGCCAGCGGCACCATCGTCACCAGCGCGTAGACGATCACCAGCGTTCCGGCGACGGTGCGCGTCAGGCGGCTCGGCTCGACGACCGAATGGGCGGTTGAGATGCTCATCTGCTCTTCACCGTGTTGAGAGCCTTGACGTAGATGTTGGCCGCGCCGAACACCGTGACGAAGAGAATGATCGCGAAGGCCGAGGACAGTCCCGTCCGCCACTTCTCGAAGGCCTCGCGCTTGAGATTGATCGAGGCAAGTTCCGTGACCGAGCCGGGACCGCCCGAGGTCAGTTCGACGACAAGGTCGAACATCTTGAAGTTCTCGATCGACCGGAACAGCACCGCGAGCATCAGGAACGGCATCACCATCGGCAGGGTGATCGACCAGAAGGTCCGGAACGGCCCGGCCCGGTCCACCTCGGCCGCCTCGTAGATGTAGTCGGGGATCGAGCGCAGGCCGGCGAGGCAGATCAGCATCGTGTAGGGCGTCCACATCCAGGTATCGACGATGACGATGGCCCAGGGCGCCAGGTTGACGCTGCCGATCATCTGGAAGGACGAGGGATCGGCGCCGGTGAAGAAGCTGATCACGTAGTTGAACAGGCCGATCTGCGGCTGATACAGGAACGTCCAGAAATTGCCGACGACGGCCGGCGACAGCATCATCGGCAGCAGGATGACCGTCGTCCACACGCCATGGCCGCGGAAGTTCTTGTTGATGAGCCAGGCCAGCGCGAAGCCGATCAGCACCTGGAAGAACATCGTCCAGAACAGGAAATGCGCGGTGACCAGCATGTTGTGCCAGATATCCGGATCGGTCAGCACCCGCTCGTAGTTGCGCAGGCCCACCCACTCCACGGCGCGATTGATGCGGTTGGCGCGGAAGTCGGTGAAGGACAGGTAGACCGTCCAGATCAGCGGAAAGACGTTGATCGCCAGCAACAGCACGATGGTTGGTGCGATGAAGAGCCAGGCGATCGCCTTGTCCGACAGGCCGCGCACCCTGCGGGCGATGCCGTGCGGCGTGCTGCGGGCGAGCCGGTCGGCGGCACGCTGACTGATCTGCATTTGAGACATGATCGGGTTCCGCATGGTCGGCGCAGAGCGCCTGGGCTTGCAGGGGCGTTCCGGCATGGGGACGTGAACGGCGCGAGCGCCGGGCCAGGAGCCGGGGCCGGCCGCGGTCGGGCGGGGCCGTTCATCTGCCGGCCTTGCCGCCGCCAGGGCGGCGGCAAGGGGATGGGCAGGCCTAGAGCTTGCCTTCGTCCTCGAAGGTCTCGGTCCAGTCGGCGATCAGCTTGTCGAGCGCCTCCTGGGCCGTTCCCTGGTCGGCGACGATGTAGTCATGCAGGCGCTTCTGCATGGCCAGCAGCAGTTCGGCATAGGCCGGCTCCTGCCAGAAATCCTGCACGGCGCCCATCGCCTTCAGGAAGTCGGCCGCGAAGGGCTGGCTGTCCTTGAAGCCGGGATCGTTGAGCACCGAGTTGTGGGCCGAGTAGCCGCCGAGCGACCACCACTTGGCCTGCACCGCGGGCTGGGCGAACCACTTGATATACTTGAGCGCCTCGTCCTTCTTCTCCGAATAGGAGATCACCGAGATGCCCTGGCCGCCCAGCGTCGAGGCCTCGACATTCTGCTTCGGATTGACGAAGAAACCGATCTTGTCGCCGCCGACCTGCTCGTCCTTGTAGAGGCCGGGGAAGAAGGCGAACCAGTTCATCGCCATCGCCACCTGGCCGGACTTGAAGCTGTCGAGGCTCTCCTGCATGTAGCTGTCGGTGTAGCCGGGCGCCGTGCAGCACTTGTAGAGTTCCTTGTAGAACTCCAGCGCCTCAACCGCTTCGGGCGAATTCACCGCGCCTTCCATGTCATACTTGCCGGGGGTGTTCTCATACTTGAACCCCCAGGCGTAGAGCGCTCCGGTGGCCCCCATGGTGATGCCTTCGGAGCCGCGTTCGGTGAAGATGTTGACGCCGTAGCGCGTCTTGCCGTCGATCTCGCGACCCTGGAAGAACCTGGCGATCTCCATCAGCTCGCGCTGCGTCTCCGGCGGAGCGAGATCCCGCCCGTACTCCGCCTTGAACGCCTCCTGGATCTCCGGCTTGGAGAACCAGTCCTTGCGGTAGAACCACGCATTGGCGTCGCCCATCGCCGGCAGCGCCCAGTAGTTCGGTGTGCCCTTCGGCCAGGTCGAATAGGCATAGACAGTCGCCGGGGCGAAATCGTCCATGCTGATGCCTTCGGCGTCGAAGAAGTCGTTCAGCTTGACGTAGTGGCCGTTTTCCGCGCCGCCGCCGATCCACTGGCTGTCGCCGATCAGAAGATCGCACAGCTTGCCGCCCGAATTCAGCTCGTTGAGCATCCGGTCGGCGAAATTCGGCCAGGGCACGAATTCGAACTTCATGCCGATGCCGGTCTCGGCCGTGAAGTCCTTCGACAACTCGACCAGCGCATTGGCCGGGTCCCAGGCGGCCCAGCACAGGGTGATGTCTTGCGCCTGTGCCGATGTCGTGGCGAACCCGCCAAGCATCGTCCCGCACAGGACGGCAGCCCATGTCTTCCGATATCCGTTCACGTGATCCTCCCAAACTTCGCGCGGCGTTCTTGTCGGAACCGCCCCTCCAGACGGCCGCCGGCCGCGCCCCGCCTTGCGCGAGGACGCCATCCGTTGCCCGGATGTTTACCGCGATGTTTAGTAAGATCAGCATAGCTAAACAAATCAAGCGATTTCGTTGCTGCGCAGCCGCATCTCAACCTTGCAACGCAGCATGCTTCACCCGTCAAAAGGGCGTCAAAGATCCCTTTGTTTCGCAAGGATCGAACTTATCGAAACGATCTGTCTTCGTTTCGCGAAATAATGAGAGCTATGACAATAAACATTTTAATCGCATCCGGGGCCGCAGCCCGAAAAAAAGCCGGGCCTTTCCAGGGCCCGGCTTCGGCGATCTCGCGAGATTTCTGGCGGTGCAGCAAACCAGCCGCGATCAGTCCCGTCCGTTCAGGGAGGCAAAGGTCTTTCCGTCTTCCGCAAGGCGAACCAGCAGCGGCGCCGGCTCCCAGAAGAACGCGTCTTCCTCGCTGAGGCGACGCAACTCGGCGAGCACGGTGTCGAGGCCGAGCCTGTCGGCATAGTGCATCGGCCCGCCGCGCCAGCGCGGGAAGCCGTAGCCGGCCAGCATCGTCACGTCGACATCGAGCGGACGCAGCGCGATACCCTCGTCGACGATCTTCGCCGCCTCGTTGATCATCGCCGCCATGTAGCGCGAGACGATCTCCGCGTCGCTGAAGCTGCGCGGCACGATGCCCTTGGCCTCGCGCTCGGCCGCGATGATCGCCTCGACCTCCGGGTCGGGGCTGCCGCGCCGGGCGCCCGGTTCATACAGATAGTATCCCCGGCCGCTCTTCTGGCCGAACCAGCCGCGTTCGCAGATGCGGTCGGCGATCCCCACCGTCCGCTCGCGCGGATCGCGCGTCGCCGCCCGCCGCTTGCGCCCGGCCCAGGCGATGTCGAGGCCGGCAAGATCGCTGACGGCGAAGGGGCCCATCGGGAAGCCGAAGGCGACCAGCGCCGCGTCGATCTGGTAGGGGCTCGCCCCGTCCTCCACCATGTAGTCGGCGGCCTTGCGATAGGTGTTGAGCAGCCGGTTGCCGATGAAGCCGTCGCAGACGCCGGCGCGCACCGCCACCTTGCGCAGCGTCTTGGCCAGCGCGAAGCCAGTGGCGACAACATCCGCCGCCGTCTTGTCCGCCACCACCACCTCGAGCAGGCGCATGACATGGGCGGGCGAGAAAAAGTGGAAGCCGATCACGTCCTGCGGCCGCGCGGTCGCCGCCGCGATCTCGTTGACATCGAGATAGGAGGTGTTGGTGGCGAGGATCGCGCCCGCCTTGGCGATCCCGTCGAGCCGCGCGAACACGTCCTTCTTGACGTCCATGTCCTCGAACACCGCTTCGATCACCAGATCGGTCTCGGCGAGCGCGGCATAATCCGTCGCGGTGGAGAAGTCGCGCAACAGGATCTGGTCGCGCCGCGCCTCGCTCAGCTTGCCGCGCCGCACGCCGTCGTCGAGCAGCTTTGCGACGAAGCCGCGGGCGCGCTCCGCGCTCGCCTCGTCGCGTTCCACCAGCGTCACCGGGAGGCCGGCATTCAGCGCCGCGACCGCAATGCCGGAGCCCATCGTGCCGCCGCCGATGACACCGATCGAGGCGACCTCGCGCGGACTTGCCGTCTCCGCTTCCGGGATCTTGGCGACCGCCCGTTCGGCGAAGAAGGCATGGATCAAGCCGGCCCGCTGGTCGGAGGCCATCAGCTCCTTGAAGAGCGCGCGCTCGCGCGCCATTCCCTCAGTGAACGGCAGGTCGTAGGCCGCCTCGATGGCGTCGATCGCCACCATCGGCGAGATCTGCCCGCGCGCCGACGTCATCGTCTTCGCCCGCCAGTCGGCGAACAGCGCCTCGTCCTTCGCGCCCGGATCGATCTCGCCCGAGCGCCGGCCGGTGACCGCGCCTTCGACAAGGCGGCGGGCAAAGGCAAGGCCGGCCGCCAACGGGTCGTCGCCGTCGACGACGGCATCGATGATGCCGAGCTTTACCGCCTCGACCGCTGCCACATGGCGACCGCTGGTGATGAGGTCGAGTGCGGCGGCCGCGCCCGCAAGGCGCGGCAGGCGCTGCGTCCCGCCCGCGCCGGGCAGGATGCCGAGCGTGACTTCCGGCAGGCCGACCTTGGCCGAGGAAACCGCCACACGGGCATGGCAACCGAGCGCGACTTCGAGCCCGCCGCCGAGCGCGGTGCCGTGCAACGCCGCCACCACCGGCTTCCCGCAGGCCTCGATGGCCGCGATCACGTCCGGCAGGAAAGGCTCGGCCATCGGCTTGCCGAATTCGCGGATGTCCGCGCCGGCGATGAAGGTGCGCCCCGTGCCGTAGATCACGCCTGCGCGCGCCTGATCGTCACCCGCCAGCCGCGCGACGGCCGCCGCAAGGCCCGCGCGCACTGCCTGCGACAGGGCATTGACCGGCGGATTGTCGACCGCGATCACGGCAATGCCGTCCTGAACGGAATAGCGTACGGGATCGGTCACGGGGCAACTCCTTGGCATGTGGCGAGGGTCCGGAGCCCCTTCCCGAGGCCGGATTTGGGCCGCAGTTTAGGGAGCGGCCCAACTGTTTCAATCCTAAAATATCTCCGCGCGGATGGATCGATGCGCGCCTTACCGGGTGAACGAGATCGCCATGTCGGCGAGCGGCAGTCCGGCGACACGCGTCTCCCAGCTCTCGCCGGGCGCGACCGGAAAGGCGCGCGTCAGCGTCCCCGTCGTTACCACGTCGCCGGACGAGACCGTGCTCGCCAGCGCCGTATCGGGCAGCCCGTCGGCCATGGCCTTCAGCGCGCTCAGCGGTCCGCCGAGCACGTTTTCCGCGCGCCCGCTGTCGATGCACTCACCGTCGCGGTAGAGATCCAGCGTGAACGAGGAGAGCCGGTCCAGCCATTCGGCGCGGTTCGCCGCCGTAACGGCCGCGAAGGGGCGGTGGCGCAGCAGCCCGTGCAGGGCGAAGGCGGCGACCGTATCCGCCGCCTGGAACCGCCAGTCCGGATAGACCGACTGGACGATCTCGAAGCCGAGCGCCACCCCGTCGATCCGCTCCAGCAACTGCGCTTCCGACAGCCCGGCCTCGAGCGGCGCGGCGATCCGGAACACGATTTCCGGCTCGATCCGCGGCTCCACCAGATGCCCGATGGATGTCTCGGCCGCCCCTTGCGCCGGCGCCTCGGCCAGCGTCGTGTCGTAGACCGGGCCCCAGATCGGCGCGTGAACGTCGTATTCGTCCCAGATCGTGCGGTTGGTGAAGCCGATCTTCCAGCCGCGCGGGATCTCCCCGCGGGCGATGCGGGCGGCGCGGATCTCGGCCGAAACCCGATAGGCGCGCGCAAGGCCGAAGCTCTTGTCCCCGTCGGTGATCGGCGCGCAGGAGCCCGCTTCAGCGGCGATCCTCAAAAGCGCTTGCGCATGGGTCCTGTCGCCATCCGAAATCTGCAAGGTCGCTCCTCCCGGTTATCCTCGTTTGTCGGGCGACACGATGGCGTCAGGCCGCTCCCGTGGCAAGTGGGCGCAGGGCGCAGGTCCCCGCCTTCCCCCGGACGGCACTGCGCGCTATTTTCCGGCCTGATCCCGCTTCACGCTTTACCCTCACGGAAAGGTTTCCTCATGTTGCGACTGCTTCGGGCATTTCTCATGCTGCTGCCGCTGACCGTCACGGCCCAGGCCGCCGAGCTCGAGATCCGCGATATCGTGGTGGGAACCGGCGAGGAGGCCGTGCCCGGCGCCACGGTGACCGTGCACTATACCGGCTGGCTGATGGACGGCACCAAGTTCGATTCCAGCCTCGACCGGGGAGAGCCCTTCTCCTTCCCGCTCGGGGCGAGCCGCGTTATCCGCGGCTGGGACCAGGGTGTCGAGGGCATGCGCGTCGGCGGCAAGCGCGAGCTCGTCATCCCGCCGGAGCTCGGCTATGGCGCCCGCGGCGCCGGCGGCGTCATCCCGCCCAATGCGACCCTGCGCTTCGAGGTCGAACTGCTCGGCGTCGCCAAGCCCAATTTCGGCACGCTGGACAATTCCCAGCTCAAGGACAGGCTGGCGGCCGGCGCCGTGCTGGTCGATATCCGCCGCCCCGAAGAGTGGAAGGAGACCGGCGTCATCGACGGCGCCCACCTGATCACCTTCTTCGACGACAAGGGCAACGTGAACCCCGGCTTCATGGATGAACTGGCCGCCATCGCCGGCAAGGACGACCGCATTGTCCTCGTCTGCCGGACCGGCAACAGAACGGAGGTCCTTGCCCGCTTTCTGACCGAGCGGGCCGGCTATTCCAAGGTCGACAGCGTCGGCCAGGGCATCGTTGGCTGGATCGGCGACAGCAACATCGTCACCGCGGCCAAGATGCCGGAAAAATGCTGGCTCTGCTGACCTGATACCAGGTCCGCGTCAGAATTGTCCCCGTCGGACGGCCTCCTCAGACGGGTCCGGACCGATCCGCCGCCCGCAGCAGGGCGACGGCCCGCCGCATCCGCTGCACCGACGTCAGGTGCGCCAGCAGCGCGTAGATCGCAAGGCCGACGGCAATTGTCGAGGCCGGCGCGATCCCGGCAAGCGACAGACCGCCGGCGATCAGCAGCATCGCACTCAGGAAGATGATCCGCTCCAGCCGCTCGAAGAAGTCCGGCCAGGCCTCATTGCGGATCGGGATCTCGATGGCCGTGCGCGCCTTGGCATAGCTGGTCAGCACCCCGCCGGAAAAGGCGAGCAAAGCCAGCGCCCAGAGGTCGTTGACCGCGGCAAGCGCCGCGAGAACAGCGAGTTCCTGGTAGCGGTCGACCATCGCATCGAAATAGCCGCCGGACTTGGTGCACATCGACCGGCGCCGCGCCACCGCCCCGTCCAGCGCATCGAAGGCGAAGGCAAAGGCCAGCATCAGGCCGAAGAGCGCCGGATTGCCGTGCCACAGGTAGAGCGCGGAGGTCGCGCAGACCAGCACCAGCCCCGTCGCCGTGACCTGGTTGGGGGTCAGCCCCATGCGCACCAGCGGGGTCGCCATGCTCTCCCAGAGCGGGTCGATATGGCGCTTGAACAAGCCGTCGATCATGGGCGCGGTTCCGTTTTTATCAGGATAATCAGCGATATAGGGAAATCAGCTTCGGCCGGTGCCGGTCGAGCAGCGCGGCCCGCCGGTCGGCCCGCGCCACGCCCTCGCCCTCAGGGTCATAGGTCAGCGCCTCGCCCTGGGTCAGGCTTGCGGCCGCCGCCTCGACGGACGGATACCAGCCGAGACCGGCCGCGGCGATGGCCCCTGCCCCGCGCACGCCGGCAAGCCGTGGCTGGCGGACCACCACCTGCAGCTTCAGGGCATCGGCCAGCATCTGCGCGAAATGCGGATTGACCGCCCCGCCGCCAACCAGCGGCAGCGGCAGGCCGGTTCGCACGCCCTTCTGCCGCGCCACCTTGCTGAGCGCCCAGCGCATGTTGAGGGCGACGCCTTCCAGCACCGCGCGCAGCAGCGCGTTGCGGTCGTGACCGACAGAAAGTCCAGTAAAAACACCGCGTAAGCGGTCGTCATCGACCGGGACCCGCTCGCCGGCGAGCCAGGGCACGAAGAGCGGATCGTTGTCGCGCAAGGAGCCGATGTGGGAATAGAGCGCCGCCAGCGAGGCGTCGTCGTCGCGCGCCTCGCCGCTCTCCCCGCAACCGAACAGCCGCGCGGCCCAGGCGAAGGCGGCGCCAGCGCTTTCCTGCGTCGCGATCAGCAGCGGCCGATAGCCGACGCTGGAGGATATCGTAGCGTAAGAGTGGAAGATATCGATCCGTCGGGAGGGGAAGAACCCGCTCAGCCAGGCGCTGGTGCCGGCATAGGCGTGCAATTCGCCGTCGCCCGTCGCCCCCGAGCCGATGGCGGTCGCCACCACGTCGCCGGCCCCGGCGATCACCGGCAGGCCGGCGGCAAGGCCGAGCTCTGTCCCGGCCTGCGGCAGCAGGCCGCCGACGGTACAAGTGCCGTCGACGATCTCCGGCAGCCGGTCGAGCGGAATGCCGAGCCGCCCGGCGAGATCGGGCGACCAGCCCTCGCGGCCGGGCCGCGTATCCATCATCCAGGTCAGGTTGGCGCTGTCGGCGGTGGTGACGAAATGTCCAGTGGCCCGGTGCAGAAGCCAGTCCTTGACGTCGAGAAACCGCGCCGTCGCATCCCACACGTCCGGCTCGTTCCGCTTCAGCCACAGCATCTTGGCCGGCGGGTCCATGCCGTTATGCGAGGGCGCGCCGTTGGCGATGCGCGTCCAGGCGTACAACTTGTCGAGCCGATAGCCAGCGAGCGAGGGAAATCCCCCGTTCATCGCCCGCGACAGGGAGCCTGCCCGCTTGTCCAGCCAGACGATGGCGGGGCGCAAGGGGCGCCCGGACTGCTCGACCGGGATGACGCCGCACATCTGCGCGCAGAACACGAGGGCCGAGGCGCGGGCGGCAAGATCCGGGATCTCCGCCGCAAGGTCGCCAATGCCGGCGGCGAGCGCCGACCACCAGTCCTCGGGCTGCTGCTCGGCCTGGTCGGGCGCGGGAAGGCTCAAGGGATAGGGCCGGGTCGCCGTCGCCAGCGGGGACAGGCCGCGATCGAGGGCGGCGATCTTCACGCCCGACGTGCCGAAATCGGCGGCAATGATCAGCCCGCGCCCGTCCGCCCCCGGGTGCCCCACATCTGTTGCGCTGTCGCCGATCACCTGACTGCCTCGAACCTCGCGCGCAGGAATTGCTCCTTCGTCGGCAACGGGTTTATAGAGTTCGCAAGCAAATGAGAACCGGGAAACGTGTCGCCCCTCCGCCAGCCGGCGGAGAAGCGGCACGGCACCGGGGACCGCCTGTCTCGAGGGCCGGATGATCGCAGAAATGCCCGCAAGGGAGACGGGGACAGGCTCGCAAGCCGGCGAGGCCGGAACGGTGGATATCGTCTACACCTGGGTGGACGATACGTTCCCCGGCTACCGGGATCTCCTCGCCCGGCATGCCGGGACGTCGCATGACACCAACCCCAACCGGACCCGCGACAATCTCGACCTGCTGCGCTACTCGCTGCGCTCGCTCGACGCGCATGTGCCGTTCGCCCGCAAGGTCTACCTGCTGAGCTGCCGGCCGCAGGTGCCGGCCTGGCTCGACGCCGGCCATCCGGACCTCGTCGTCGTCCACCACGACGAGATCATGGCGCCGGATATCCTCCCCACCTTCAACTCCTTCGCCATCGTCAGCCACCTTGCGAAACTGCCCGGCCTGTCGTCCCGTTTCCTCTATTTCGAGGACGACATGCTGGCCTTCTCCCCGCTCGGCCTCGACCATTTCCTCAACGGGGACGGCAGGATGAAGGCGTTCCTGACCCGCAAACCCTCGCCCGTCCTCTCCGAGCTCGACCCGGCACGCGCCAGCCCCTGGAACCTTGCGATGGCAACCGCCAACGACCTGCTTGTCCACCGGTTCGGCGGCGGCCGGCGCAACTATCTGGCGCATGGGCCGCAACTGATCGACAAGGCGCTGTTCGAGGAGATGTGCGAGGTTTTCGCCGGGGCGATCGACACGACCCGCCGCAGCCGCTTCCGCGCCGGCTCCAACGTGCCGCCGGAATACCTCTATCCCCATTTCGCGGCCGCCACCGGCCATGCCGTCACCGCGGAACCGGCCGACATCCGCCGGACGATGGGCTATGCCTCGCTGGAGAACTGGTTCGTCTGGACCTGGGCACAACTGCGCCGCCTGGAATGGGAAAAACCGCTGGCGGTGACGCTGAACGACAGTTTCGGCAGCACCCCGAACCCGCGCGTCGTCGCCCATATGCGCGCCGTGCTGGAGCGCTGGTTCCCCGTCCCCTCCCGCTTCGAGAAGCCGCGCGGCTGACGTCAGGAGCCGCGCAACGCCTCGGCGTAAAGCCTTGCAAAGACGGGACCCGTGCCGCGGATGTCGGCATATTGCGCGCGGGCATCGGCCCAGGCGGCCAGGCGCTCGCGGGCCGGCCTGTCCCCGGCAAGGGAGACGATGCGCCGCGCCAGCGCGCCCGCGTCCCCCGGCGGCACCAGCAGCTCCGCCCCCTCGCCGCTCAGCACCCCGGCATAACCGGGATTGGCGGCCGCCACCGGCAGCGCGCCGGCGGCCATCGCCTCGACCAGGACGAGGCCGAAGCTCTCGCCATAGGGGGCGGGCGCGGCGAAGATATCCGCCCCGGCGACAAGCGCGCGGGCCGTGGCATCGTCGGGCCGCTCGACCAGACGGATACGCCCGCCATGGGGAGCGGCGAGCGCCGCCTCGACCAGCGGCTTCAAGTCGCCGCCCCCCGCCACCGTCAGCCGCGCGTCCGGCAGCGCCGAGGCGATGCCGGGCCAGGCGGCAAGCAGCACGTCGAGCCCCTTGCGGGCCTCGAAGCGCCCGAGAAACACGATCTCAAGGTTTTGATTCTGCTTGCTCTTTCGCGCGTTCCGCCAGGGTTCCAGATCGATGCAGGGCGGCACCACCTCGACCCGCACGTCGCGCGCGGCCGCGCCCAGATGCGCCAGCGGCGTCGGCGAGGGCACGACGACGATCCGCGAGTGCGACAGGAAATGGCCGGCGGCTGCCCGCAGCAGCCGCGCCGTCACCCCGCCGGCCTCTGTCCCTGGCAGCGTCGCGTGGAAGGTGGTCACCGTCGGCAGCCGCAATCCCCGCCAAACCTGCCAGGCGACGAAGGGCGTCCAGGGCGTGTGCAGATGGACGAGATCGGCGCCCCAATCGCGCAGATCCTCCACCAGCCGGCGCCGCTCCGGCCCGAAGGCATAGCTCACCTCGAAGCGCGTGCCGAACATCGTGACCAGCCGGGACCGGCCGCAACACTCTGTTCCCGAAGCGCAAATTCCATCCGGCGTCGGCGGCGCGACGATACGGACCTCATGCCCCTCGCCGCGCAGCCAGCGGGACAGGTCGCGCACATGCGCCTGTACCCCGCCGGGGCGGGCCATCGCGTAGGGGAGGATCTGGACGATCCTCATGCGCCGCCGCTCTCCTCGCCCGTATCCCCGCTGTCGCGCGGCCAGCCGCGGAAGGTCGCCAGCGCCGCATCCCCGACATCGAGCAGCGAATAGGCCAGCAGGAAGACGACCAGCGCCGGCAGGGTGCCGGTGAAAAAGGCCAGCATCAGAAGAACCGGCAGGGCGCCGCTCAGCCCGGATATCCCCCGCTCGACAATGTCGAACAGACCGAGCCGCGCCGGGCCCGGCGCCGCCGGCCCGGTGGGCGCGGCGGGCCTTGCGTCGCGAATTACCCTCGCATAGAGGCGCAGCCAGGCCGCAACCGCCGCCAGCGCGGTCCAGAAGAAGCCGCCGACCGTGTCCCCGGCCGCAACCCGGTCGGCGAGCAGGCCTATGCTCGTATAGAAGAAGCCCCACTGGCCCATGTCGATGACGAAGTCGAGCGCCCCGCCCCTGGCCGAACTGCGGCCCGTCGCCCGCGCCAGGGCGCCGTCCGTGCAGTCGAGGGTCTGGAACAGCGCCGCCAGCAGCGCGACCGCAACGGCGGCCGCCGCAAGGGGGAGTGTCAGCGCCGTCAGCGGCATGGCCAGCACCACCGGCACGGCCGCCAGCGTCACCGCGGTCGGAGAAATGCCCGTCGGCGCAAGCAGGGCGACCAGCCAGAAGCCCGGCGCGCGATACAAGAGCGCCGCCGCCCAGTCGGTCGCCAGCTCCTTCGCGAACTTGTCCTGGCGGTACTGGCGCCAGAGAGAACGAAACGTCAGGTCCGGGCGCATGTCACTCCGTGGTTCCTGCTGTCTGCGGCGCCGACCCTGCCGCCATCCGGCACTTGCCGATGGCCCGGCGCTCCCCTAATAGTGGACCGCCTTACCATATTCCGGTCGATCCATGCTCAACATCAAAGCTGTTTTCCTTGCCGCCGGTCGCGGTGTGCGCATGGGCGAGCGTGGCCGCCTGACGCCCAAGGGCCTGATCTCGCTTGGAGAGCAGAGTTTCCTTGAAGACGCCGTCGACACATTGGCATTGCACGGGATTTCCGACGTGCGCGTGGTGACCGGCCATCTCGCCGACCACTACCGGACGCTGGCCGCCGAGCGCCGCCCGTCGCTCGACCTGCGCCACAACGACACCTTTTCCAGCAAGGGCTCGCTGCAGAGCCTGATGGTCGGCCTGGAGGGGCTGGACGGCCCCTGCCTGGTGCTGGAATCCGACCTGGTGTTCGAGCCGCGCGCCGTTGAGGCCGCCATCGGCCGGCCGCAGACCTCCGCCCTGCTGGTGTCGGGAAAGACCGGTGCCGGCGACGAGGTGCATGTGTGGGCCGACGAGCGGGACGGCCTGCGCTGCCTGCGCGACATGTCGAAGCTGATCGACCGCTGGCACGATACCCCCTATGGCGAGCTGGTCGGCATCACCTACCTGACCGCCGACGCGGTCGGGGAATTGCGGGAGCTCGGCCCGCATCTGATCGCCAACGATCCGATGGCCGACTACGAGAGCGGCGTCGTCGCGCTGGCGCGGCGCCAGCAGGTCGCCGTTCCCAAGGTGGCGGACCTTGCCTGGGCCGAGGTCGACAACGAGGCGATGCTCGCCCGCGCCGCCGAACTGGTCTATCCCCGCATCGCGGCGGCCCGCCGGAAGGGCTGATCCCCGCGAGAATTTTTGCGACGAATTTTGCAAAATTCCGTCTCAAAATCGTGAAATTTTGAGACGGGGCGCGCAACCCCGCTCAATGCGGACGCGACAGCATCCGCTGCGCGACGACCACCCCGGCAAGCGCCAGGGCGATCGACAGCCAACTGCTGACAAAGCCCGAGAGCACGCCGATTTCCCCCATCGCCCAGGACACCTTGGTCGCGACCAGCGCAAGATATCCCGCAAGCGCCAGCACGAGGATGCGCAGCGGCGCGACGACCCGCCCGGCCCCGGCGATCGGGGCAAGGCTGGCGCCGAGCAGCGCATAGGCGCCGGGAAGGAAGAACGCCGCCCAGCGCCGCCACAGGGCGGCGTCGACATCCGGCCCCTTCAACGGATTGCCGTCGCGCGCCAGCACCTCGAGCGGGGCCTGCGGCAGGTAGAAGGCGGCGATGTCGTAATAGGTCAGCGCCTCGGGCACGATATCGAGCCGCAGCTCCAGGCTCGGATACTGGCTGATCAGATAGAGCGAGGTCTGGGCAAAGGCCGGCGGCGTGCCGTCGCTGCGCGGGACCTCCTCCGCCGGCAGCCGCGCCCACAGGTCGACATCGGTGAAGCGCCAGAAGCCCGGCCGCTCTCCCGGCTCGCCGTGGCGCGCGACGATCACGTCGCGCAGGTCGCCGGCGACGACGCCGCGATAGAGCTCGATATCGGCGAGCGCCGGCGTCGCGCTGCGGATCACCCGGGCCTTCAGCGCCGCGCCGTTGACGACGAACCAGCTCGGCTCGCCGAGCTCGCCGTCGGCGAAGCGCCGGCCGTAGCCGCCGAGCTGCAGCCCGGCCTGGGCGAAGACCGCCTCCGGCCGCCACCAGCGCTCCAGCGAGACTTGCAGCGCGCCGGTCAGAGCCGCGAACAGGCAGACCACCACCAGCGTCTGGCGCGGCGACCAGCCGGCCGCCGCGATCACCGTGGTCTCGCGGTTGAACAGGCGCATCAGCTCGGCCGCGAAGACGCCGATGAAACAGGCGACGGGAAAGAGGCGCGTGGCGATGTCGACGGCGCGGAAGCCGAGATAGGTCGCGACCACAGCCACGCGGGAGCGCCCGAGCTCGTCGGCCCGCGCCAGCACGCCGTCGAGCGTCTGCGCCAGATCGATGGCGAAGGCGACGATCAGGAACATCGTCATCACCAGCGCCGCCGCCTTCAGATGGGTGAAGAGGATCCGCCGGCCGATCAGGCCGAGCACCGGCGTGCGCCGCCGCGGCACGCGCGGGCCACCGGCAAGGAACGCAAGAGCGGTTCCGGGCGCGCGCATCATCGCTCAGGCCCGCGAGCTGACGGGGCGCAGCAGCGCCGCCGCGCGGGTGCGGATGCCGGCGAGCGCCAGCAGCAGCACCGCCGCCGCCGCAAGGCCGCCGACCGAGGCGAGCGCCAGCGGCGCCTCCGCCGCCAGCCGGCCGAGCACGCCGCGCAGGACGATGTCGAAGGCGAGCAGCGCGCCGCAGGCGAGCGGCAGCGACAGATAGCCGAAGACGCCGCGCCCGGCGAAGACGCAGGCGAGCAGCGCCAGCAGCGGCGCGACGAAGACGGCGATGGCGCGCGACAGCCGTTCGCCGGCGATCTTCAGCGCCTCACGCCCGGTCTCGCCCATGGCGCGGCCGGCCTGCAGCGCCTCGAACACCGTCCATTCGCCCGCCACGTCGCCGCGCAGGGCGTGGTTGAGGATGTTGTCGAGACGGACCGGCAGCGACACGTTCTCGACCTTGACCTGCGGCAGCGCCGGGATGTTGGCGACGTCCGGCCGGCCGACGGCAAAAAGGTTCGGCCCGCGCCCCTGGCGCAGCATGCCGGCGCCCTCGCGCGCCTCCACCCGCACGAAGTCATAGGCGATCACCCGGCCGAGCCCGAGACTGTAATTTCCCTCAGCGTCCGGCCCGTCGAGGTTCCAGTCCGCCGCCTGGGTCACCCGCCAGCGCCCCTCCTCGCCCGGCTGATGCACGAAGAGGCTCTCATGCGGCGGGCTGACCGAGCTGTCGGAAAGGGCCGCGAAGGTCTTGCCGCGGATGGTCTCGATCAAGGTGCCCTCGCTCGGCCCGGTGATGCGGGCGAACAGCAGATCGCTCTTGAGATGAAAGATCACGGTGCGGGTGGCATGGCGGGCCAGCGGATCGATGACGCCGGAGACGACAAGGCTCGCCGCGAAGGCCAGCGCGCCCAAGGCGAGCGCGACGCGCACCGGCAGGACCCAGGAGACGCCGGCCGCCGACAGGGCGACCAGCTCGCGCTCCTCGCGCGCCGCGACAAAGGCGAAATAGCCGCCGATGACGCAGGCCAGCGCCAGCGCGAAGTCGAAGATCTCCGGCGCGGTCAGGACGAGGACGGCGAGCGCGGAGAGCAGGTCGCCGCCATTGCCGAGCACCTCTTCCAGGATGCCGGTCAGCTTCTCGGCGAGGAACACCACCTCGATGATGGCGACGACGAGCAGCACCCGGCCGAGCACGCGCGCGAACAGCGACCGCGCGGCAATGGAGGCAAGCGGTCTCACCTTGACCCGCACCCCGTCCGGCATGTCGCCCCGTTCCGCATGTCGCCCTGCATCGCTCTCCGTCGTGTTTCATGCTAGTCACCCGAATCTGAAGTTCGTCACATTTGGCAGCAAGCTCTGTACGAACTTCAGATTCAAAAGGGTGACTGGTAAGTTTATGTTTCTAGTGTGGTTTTCGAATTTGAAATACGCTCCGACGGTTGCCGCAAAACGAGGCGTATTTCAAATTCACCACACTATAGCCCGGCCTGCCGCGCGGCATCCCGCCCGGTGGTTCCGATTCCGATCCTCATCATAGGCCGGCCGCAATGTCCCGTCTTGTCCATAAGCCGAGCCAGCGGCTCGGTTATGTCCTGGCCCTGTCCTTCGGCGCCGGCCTGTCGCCGGTCTGGCCGGGCACGGTGGGCGCCGCCGTCGGTCTCGTCCTGGCCGCCGGCCTTGCGGTCCTCTCCGTGTCGCTGCAGCTTGCCGGCCTTGCCCTGCTGCTCGTTGTCGGCATCTGGGCCTCGGGCGTCGTCGCCGAAGCGACCGGCACCGACGATCCGCAGATCGTGGTGATCGACGAGAGCTTCGGCGCCGCCGCCGTGGTGCTGGCGCTGCCGGCCGAGCCGCTGTGGTGGATCGCCGGCTTCGTCGCCTTCCGCGCCTTCGACATTCTCAAGCCGTTCCCGGTCAACTGGGTCCAGGACCATGTCAAGGGCGGCGCCGGGATCATGCTCGATGATGCCGCCGCCGCGCTCTACGCGATCCTCGTCCTTGCGCCCATCGCCTGGGTCCTCGCCGGCTGAAGCCGCGTTACGGCGCAAGCCGCAGCAGCAGAACCAGCGCGGGACCGGCGATCAGCCAGGCATCGACGATGTCGAGCAGCCCGCCCTGGCGCGGCAGCACCTGCGGATAGTCCTTGACGCCCGAAGCGCGCTTCAGCCGCGAGCCGGCAAGATCGCCCACCACCGCCGCAACCGCGATGACGGCGGCCGCCGCCAGCGACAGGGCAAGCGACCAGCCGAGCAGCAAGGGCCCGGCGAGCGCCGCCGTCAGCGCCAGCATCGCCGCGCCGACGGCAAGCCCCTCCACCGTCTTGCGCGGGCTGAGCCGCGGGAAGGCCGGCCGGCGGCCGAACAGCTTGCCGCCGAACAGGGCATAGCTGTCATAGGTCTCGACCAGCAGGAAGGCGAGCACCAGCACGCCGGCATTGGCCGGCTCGACGCCGACGGCAACGAACAGCGCCAGCGGCAGGCCGGGAAACAGCAGAACCTCGGCGGCAAGGCGCAGCGAACCGGCATTGCCGCCGGCGCGAAGATGCCGCTGCCAGGCAACGCTCACCGCCTCATAGGCAACGCGCGTCGCCAGGGCGGCCAGCGCCAGGGAGAGCACCAGGCCGCCGGCGACGAAGGGGCCGAGCCCGCCGCCGACGATCACCAGCTCCGTGCCATAGACCGGCCAGAGCGGGCGCGCCTGCGGCGCCGTCGCCGGTACCAGGCTGCCGAGCGCGAGCAGCACCCCGCCAACGGCAAGGCAGGCGAGAACGGCGAGCGCGGCAATGTCGAGCGGAACGAGGGTCGGCATCATGGACGAGGGCATCATCGCGCCGCGCTCAGTCCCGGTGGGAGCGGGCAAGGCGCGCCTGCCAGAGCCGCAAGGCCGGCGAGAGCAGGCTGTGGCCATGGGCGAGAAGACGCATCTGCAAGCCCGGGGCGACGGTGAAACGGCCCTTCTCGGCGGCGAGGATGATCTTTTCCGCCACCCGCTCGGCCGGCCAGAGGCCGCCGCCGGCGGTGATCGCCCGCGTCGCCGCCGGCTTGGTCTCGTTCTCCATGGCTAGCTGCGGCGTGTCGGTGTCGGGCGGATAGGCGAGCGTTACCGAAATGCCGTCGCCGGCGAGCTCCACCCGCAGCACCTCGGCAAGGCCGCGCATGGCGAATTTCGACGGCGCATAGGCGCCGTAGCCGTAGATGCCGAAGAAGGCGGCTCCGGAAGAGACGAAGACCATGCGCCCGCCGCCGGCATCGGCCATGGCCGGCGCAAGCGCATGGGCGACATGCAGCGCGCCGAGATAGTTGGTGCGCATCTGCATCAGGTGGTCGTCGAGCGGCTGCTGCAGGAACCGGCCGGGCCGGGCGACGCCGGCATTCATCACCGCCCAGCGCGGCACGCCAAGCTCGGCGGTGATGCCGGCAATGGCCTCGCGCGCCTGGTCCGCCTCGCCGACATCCGCAGCGCGCAGGGCGATGCGCGCCCGCGGCACCGCGGCGGCGATCTCCCGGCGAACAGTCTCCAGCCGCTCGGCCCCGCGCGAGACCAGGCCGAGATCGAAGCCCTTGCGCGCCAGCGACAGGGCCATGGCGCGGCCGATGCCGCTGCTGCCGCCGGTGATCAGGGCGACAGGACGCCCGGCGGCGCCGAGCAGCCCTGCGCCCGTCGCCGCGCCGGTCATGGTCAGGCCGCCTCGCCGTCGGCGAAGGCGAGCAGACGGTCGTAGCCTTCCGCGTCCTCGATCTGCAGCGGCGGATGCTTGAACAGGAAGGCGCTCGCCTCCTCGATCGGGCCGGCAAGGCCGCGGTCGCGGGCGATCCTGGCACAGCGGATGGCGATCAGCGCCATCGCCGCGGCATTGGGGGAATCCTCCACCTCCAGCCGCATCTCGACATGGGTGCGCACACCGCCGAACAGCCGGCCCTCGAGCCGCACATAGGCGACCTTGCGGTCGTTGAGCCAGGGCACATAGTCCGAGGGGCCGATGCGGATCTCGCTGTCGGAGAGCCGCGCGTTCATCGCCGTCTGCACCGCCTCGGTCTTGGACTCCCGCTTCATCGCCAGGCGGTCCATGTCCATCATGTTGAGGAAGTCGGTGTTGCCGCCGACATTGAGCTGATAGGTGCGGTCGACCTTGACGCCGCGCATGTCGGCGAGCCGCGCCAGCGCCCGGTGGGTGATCGTCGCGCCGAACTGCGCCTTGAAGTCGTCGCCGACGATCGGCACGCCGGCCTCGCGGAAGCGGGCGGCCCAGACCGGATCGGAGGCGATGAAGACCGGGATGCCGTTGACGAAGGCGCAGCCGGCTTCCAGCGCGCATTCGGCGTAGAACTGCGTCGCCTCGATCGAGCCGACGGGCAGGAAGTTCATGATCACCTCGGCCTTCGCCTCGCGCAGGGCCGCGACGATGCCGGCCTTGTCGAGCGCCGGTGCGCTGGAGACGACGAAGCTGCGGTCGGGCGCCTGGTTGCGCATGAAGGCGGAGACGCCGTCGATATCCGGCCCGCGCAGCACCGGCGCGGTCATGCCGGCAAGGTCCTTGTGGAAGATCTCGGTGCAGTTCGGCAGGGCAACGGCCGCCTCGCCGACGGTGCGCCCGACCTTGCGGGCGTCGACCTCGAAGGCGAGGACGATCTCGACATCCTCCGGCCGGTAGCCGCCAAGCACCGGGAAGGCGACGCCCACGGCCTCGTCGCCGAGCGCCCGGCAATAGGCCACGCCCTGGATCAGCGAGCTTGCGCAATTGCCGGCACCGACAATGGCGGTGCGAATCGATCTGGCGGAAGAAGCGCTCATACTGTCTGGTTACCCCCGAACCCTGCCCGTCCGGCCTTGCCGCCGGCTCGATGGCTGTCGCGCGCCATGGCGCAATCCCTGCCTACCGGGTGTCCCGGCGCGGCAAGCGTTACTCTATCTCGATGCGTTCCACCAGCGGCTTGCCGGTCTCCGCGTCATGCCCCATCACCAGCACCTCGCGCACGCTCGGCACCAGCCCGCTCTCGTCGACATCGACATAGGCATAGGCCATGCGCATGGTCCGTCCGCCCGCCGGCAGCAGCAGCTCCGCCCGCCCCGGCTCGACCAGGCGCAAGGTCGCCGGCCGCTCCGGATAGGACACGACATAGACGTGGAAGACATCGGGATCGCCGGTCGCACGGGTCCGCACGCCGAAGGCGAAACTGTCCTCGATCATCTTCAGCGGCAATTGCTCGCCGGTGGTGTTGAAGCGGCGCCAATAGGCCTGAACGGGCCTGCGCGGATCGAGCCGGCCGTCCTGCGTGAAGCGGGCGGCATAGACCACCGTGTTGGCGTTGCTCGACCGCTGCAGGTAGAAGACCTGCCCCGGATCGCCCGGCACCGGAAATTCCGGGCGGACCACCGGGAGGCTCGCCACCTCGGTGACCACGGAGCCGCGCGGCTTCTGGCCGGTACCCGGCGTGATGCGGGTTCCCTCCATGGCCGCGGCGGGGGGCGGCACGACAAGGGTTGCCAAAAGGAGGGTTGCCAGAAGGAGGGTTGCCAGAAGGAGGACCGGCAGGCGCGGCAGGCGCCCCGCCAGGACCGCCCGCGGTCGGCCGGGCTGGATGCCGGCCCTGTCATCCGCTGTCATGGTGATGCCAACTCCGTTCGGTGCGCGCCCCGTGCCCCGAATGCCCCGGTTGCCCCCGCCTGACGAAACGTCAGGCCGAAGCCTCGGGCTGAACCCTCAGGTCGACCTTCAGGCTCCGACGACCGCCTGCTGCTGCGCCAACAGACCGGCCCCCGCAGATCCG
Organism: Stappia sp. TSB10GB4; assembly: GCF_900185745.1. Taxonomy (NCBI): domain Bacteria; kingdom Pseudomonadati; phylum Pseudomonadota; class Alphaproteobacteria; order Hyphomicrobiales; family Stappiaceae; genus Stappia; species Stappia sp. TSB10GB4. Next base: position 34,445 of record NZ_FYAV01000074.1, read on the forward strand.
GTCCCGTGGGCCACTTCCGCCGCGATGGCGATGGCCTTGTCCATCTGCTCGCGCGTGTGCTCGGCCGACAGGAAGAAGCGGATGCGCGGCTGGTCCTTCGGCACGCCGATCTGGACGATCGGCGGCGCGTAGATGCCATGCTCCAGCAGCGTCTGCGAGGCGATCATCGTCTGCATCGGGCTGGAGAACAGGATCGGCACGACGCCGCGGCCGATGGCCGGCCCGGTGTTCAGCCCCATCGAGCGGGCGTGATCGCGGAAATATTCCGAGTTGTCGTGCAGCCGGGCAACGCGCTGCGGCTCGGCCTTGAGCTGGTTGAGCGCACCATGGGCGCTGCCCAGCGTCGCCGGCGACAGGCCGACGCTGTAGACGAAGCCCGGCAGGGTGAAGCGCAGCCAGTCGATCACCCCCTGCTCGGCGCAGATGAAACCGCCGGAGGAGACGAAGGACTTCGACAGCGTGCCGACCGTCAGCTCGATACGGCGCGGGTCGATGTCGAAATGCTCGCACAAGCCGCGCCCGGTCGCCCCGAGAACGCCGTAGGAATGCGCCTCGTCGACCATCAGCCAGGCATCGTGCGCTTCCTTCAGCGCCACCAGCCGCGGCAGGTCGGGAATGTCGCCATCCATCGAGTAGAGGCCTTCGACGACGATGAGCACGTTGCGATACTGGCCGCGCAGCTCTTCCAACTGCCGCTCCAGATCGTCGAGATCATTGTGGTTGAAGACCCGGTGATCGTAGCGCCCGTTCTTGGCGCCGACGAAGATCGAGTTGTGGGCCAGCTCGTCGATCAGCACCAGATCGCGCGGCCCCATCAGGAAATTGATCAGGGAGACGTTGACCAGATAGCCGCTGACCAGCGACATCACGTCGCCGACGCCGAGGAAATCCGCCAGCTCGCGCTCGAACACCCGGTGGCCGACCCGTTCGCCGCCGACAAGCCGCGAGGCGCCGACGCCGGTGCCGAGCCGATGCAGCTCGGTGCTCGCCGCCCCGATCACGTCCGGATGGGTGCTGAGGCCGAGATAATCGTAATGGGCGAAGCTGACGAAGGGAATGCCGTTGCGCTCGCAGATCTCGCGCTGCTGGTCGACGGGCAGAAAGTACGGATTGTGCTGCTCGATGATCGCCTTGCCAGCCAAACGGAAACGGCGTTCAGCGACGACGGAAAAGCTCGGCCGGTCAGGCTTCATTCTTGTTTACCCCCAAGCCCGACGCGGGTCAGCGACCGTTCGGGTTGAAAAATTCATCAACGAGCCACCGCCCGCAACACAGCGACGCACCCGCAAGAACGACAGGCAGGCAGTGGCAGGCCGGGCGTCCACATCTCCGGTCTGTCACATCGTCATCGGCTTTCCGACACTGGCGGTTCACAGGTGGGACCTGCCCGCTTTCGTCCCGCAAGCCCCTTGCAGGGAACGGCCCACCGCCAAAGCCCCCCGCTTGGACGGTTTTCGCTAAATAGCCGAAAGGTGGGAAACTGTCGAGTAAGCCGACAAAGTGACACACCCGGCCGGACCCCGTCCCGGCGCCCGCCGTGATGCCGTCCCGCGCCGTCGGCGACAGGGTGCCGGCCGCGGGCAGCGCCGCGGCGGCGCCGGGCGCCTTGGCCGCGCCTGCCTCGGCGATCGACCCGCGCTCCGCTGCGCAAACCGTCCAATTCGCGGAAATTCGCAAGAAACGCGGCGTCGCTCGCCGGCCGGAAGCCGGCGGCGGCCGGTGGCCGGGGCAGCAACACGGGCCCCGCGGGCGGACGCCGGCGCCGGCGCCGGCCGGCGCGACGCCCCTGCTCGGAGCCGTTCCGGGAGCGGTCCGGCCAGCCCGGATCAGCGGATCAATTTCTGTTTCAAATCTGTCACAACACCTTCCACGGCCGCGAGAAAGCGCTCGATGAGGGAAGAATCGATGGCACCGATGGTGCCGACCCGGAAGGTTCCGAGCGCCTTCATCTTGCCCGCGTAGATGGCAAAGCCGCGCGCTTCCAACGCATCGTAGAAGCTGGAAAAGTCGTACCAAGCCTCGCGCGGCTCCAGGAAGGAGACGATCACCGGCGCCTGCAAGGCCGGGTCCAGCGCCGGGACAAAGCCGAGCCGGGCCATGCCGGCGATCAGCGTGTCGCGGTTGGCGGTGTAGCGGGCAAGCCGGGCGGCCGGGCCGCCCTCCTCGGCGAGCTCCTGCAAGGCCTCGTGGAGGGCCGCGACCACATGGGTCGGCGGGGTGAAACGCCACTGGCCGTCGCCGGCCAGCGCCCGCGCCTGGTCTTCGAGGTCGAGCGCCAGCGAGACCGAGACGCCGCGGCGGGCGGCAAGCTCGTCCGACCGGCAGACCACGAAGGCAAGGCCGGGAACGCCCTGCAGGCACTTGTTGGAACTGGCCGCCAGCGCCGAAAGGCCCCAGGCCTGCATGTCGACGGCAAGCGCGCCGAAGCTGCTCATCGCATCGACCAGCAGCCGCCGGCCGGCGGCCCTCGCCACGGCGGCGATCTCTTGAAGCGGGTTGAGGAGGCCCGAGGTCGTCTCGCAATGGACGATGGCGACAGCGGCAATGCCGGGGTCCGCGGCGAGCCTTTCGGCCAGCACGGCGGGGTCATGCGCCTGCGTCTCCACCACCTCCACCACCTCGAACGGACGGCCGAGCCGGCGGCAGATCTCCGCCATGCGCCGGCCATAGGCGCCGTTGACCAGGAGCAGCAGCCGCTCGTCCGGCCTCAGCAGGCTGCCGAGCATCGCCTCGACCGCGAAGGTGCCGCTGCCCTGAACGGGCACGCAGACATGATCGCCCGGCCTGCCGCCGGAAAGATCGCGGATCTGTGCCAAGACCTCGCCGGCAAGCCGGGTGAAGGCGGGATCGCGCGAGCCCCAGTCGCGCAGCATCGCCGCCTTGACCCTCTCGCTGGTGGTCAGCGGGCCGGGGGTGAGCAGGACGGGGCCGGCAGACGCGCTCATGCGGCACCGGTGAGATGAGCGCGGAAGCGCCGGGCGACCTCGCGCGGGGCGATTGTCGGGCGGCCGAGCCCCGAAACCTCTTCGGCGGCGACCCTGACATGCAGGAAGCGCGGTCCCGGCACGGCGAGCGCCGCATCGAGCGCCGCTCCCGCCTCGCCAAGGCCGCTGGCGCGGGCGGCGAAGCGATAGCCGCAGGCGGCGGCGATGGCGGCAAAGTCGACATGGGCGGAGACGGTCGCCTGGCCGCCGGTCGACAGGTGCCGGCCGTTGTCGAGCAGCACATGGGTGAGACGCACTGGGGCCTCGGCCCCGATGGTCGCCATGTTGCCGAGCTTCATCAAGGCCGCGCCGTCGCCGTCGAGCACGGCGATCTCGCGCTCGCAGTTGAGCGCCGCGCCAAGGCCGATGGCGCTGGCCCCGCCCATCGAGCCGACGCAGTAAAGATGCCCGGCATGGTCCTGCAGGGTGAAGAGCTCACGGCCGGTATGGCCGGTGGTGGCGATGAGGCCGGCGCTTTCGGGCAGCTTCTCACGCAGCAAGGCCAGCACATCCATGCGGCGCGGCAGGCTCGCGCCGCCGAACTCGACCGGAGCAACGCGAGGCGCCGGCTCGGCCCGGACCTCGTCGAGCGGGCGCGGCGCGATCGCGCCCTTGGGCTGCACCAAGCCGACCGGCTGGCCGGTCGCGCGCATATGGGCGAGCGCGCGCGCCAGCACCGGCTCGATATCGGCGGCCGCAAGCGGGAACGGCTCGCCATGGACGCCGGCCAGCGCCAGCAGGCGCGGCGTGATCTGCCCCATCAGCTCGTGCTGCGGCTCGTCCTTGACCCCCGGCTCGCCGCGCCAGGTGGCGATCACCAGCGTCGGAATGGCGAAGGGGTGGTTGAGCGAGGTCAGCGGATTGACCGCGTTGCCGAGCCCGGAATTCTGGAACATCACCGCCGTCTCGCGGCCCGCGCACCAGGCGCCGGCGGCGATCGCCACCGCCTCGCCCTCGCTGGTCGCCCCGACATAGCGCGCCGTCCGGTCCGAGATCACCGCATTCATCAAGGGCGTCAGGAAGCTGCAGGGCACGCCGGTGAAGAAGTCGATGCCCTGGCGCTTGGCCGCGTCGAGAAAGTCGCCCGCCTCGATCATCGCCCGCCCCTCCGCGCGCGCCGGTCACACCGCATCGCGGGCCTGCGCCAGATCGAGGAGATCGTTGACGTTGCGCCAGAAGCCGCTGACATAGACGACGCCGATGCGCTCGCCGGCCGCCGCCATGCGCGTCAGCACCGCGCCGAGATCGGCGCTGTCGAGGCTCCCCTCGCCCGCCATCTCGTCCAGCGTGCGGCGCAGGCGTGCAGCGCCCGCGGCACTCGCCCGCATGAGGCCGACCCATTCGCCGTCGCCGCCCTCAGTCACGAAGCCGGTGAGCAGCGGCGCCTCGGCCTCCGGGTCGAGATCGTCGGAAAAGGGCAGGCTGCAGGCGACCGCGTCGCGGCCCGAGCGTCCGCCATTGCGCGGGTCGACGGCCAGCACGATGTCCTCCTCCCGGTCCTCCAGCATCGCCAGGAAGAACGGCCGGTAGAGGATATCGCCATAGGAGACGATGGTGTCGCCCTCGCCGAGCGCCAGCGACAGGGACTGCGCCTCGCCGCTGGTCTCGAAATCGGCATTGACCACCGGCACGATGCCCGGCGCCTCGACCGCCTCGGCCTTGTAGCCGACGACGACGCGGATATCGGCAACGCCGTGGCGCGTCAGCGCCGCCACCTGGCGGCCGAGCAGCGAGGTGCCGCGCACCGGCAGCATGCATTTCGGCCGCTCCAGCGTCAGGTCGCCGAGCTCCTCGCCGCGCGTTGCGGCGAGCACGATGGCGCGCTTCGGCGCGGAGGCGGAGAGATAGCGCTTTTCCGCCGCCTCCAGCTCGCTGGCGCCGGCGAGCGAAAACACGTCGCCGAGCGGCGCCACGTCGCTTTCCACCTCCAGCAGGGTCTGCTGGGCGCGCAGGGTCGCGCAGGTCTCGCGCATGGCGCGGATCGAGGCGCGCAGGTTGTGGTTGGCCCAGATGATCATCGAGGCGCCGGCCTCGCGCAGCTTCTCGGTCGGCGTGCGGTAATATTTCGTCGGGATCAGGATCACCGGCGCCCGGTCGCCGAACGCGCGGCAGAAGGCGAGGATCTCGTCGGCGGTGCTCTTCTTGGAATGGATGACGATGGCATCCGCCCCCGCATCCGCATAGGCATGGGCGCGCTTCAAGGCCTCGTCCAGTCCGCGCCCGGCGATCAAGGCCTCGACCCGGGCGACGATCTGGAAGTCCGGATGGCTCTGGGTGTCCTTGCCGGCCTTGATCTTGCCGCAGAACTCGTCGATGTCGGCGAGCGGCTGGTTCTCGCCCAGGAACGAGTTGGTCTTGGGGAAGATCTTGTCCTCGATGCACACGCCGGCGATGCCGCGCTCGCACAGCTTGCCGACGAAGCGGCGGAAATTGTTGAAATTGCCGTAGCCGGTGTCGCCGTCGACGAGGATCGGCAGGCTGGAGGCATCCGACATGTATTCCAGCATGTCGAGCACCTGGGTCCAGGACAGCTCGTTGTTGTCGCGCACGCCGAGCGCCGCCGACATGGAGAGGCCCGAGGCCCAGATGCCCTCGAAGCCCGCTTCCTCGACGATCTTGGCGGACAGGCCGCTATGGGCCTCCATCAGGAAGGCGAGATCCGGACGCTGCAACAGCTCGCGCAGCCGGGTGAACCGTGAGACCGGCGCCGAGGCGCGCTCGAATGCGACGTGCTTTTGCAAAACAACTCCTTTCGGCCGGCCTGCCGGCGCCCGTTCGTAAGGCGGCTCATTGGTAGCGAAGCGCCCGCCAAAAGAAAAGACGGGGCCGCAGCGCCGCGCGAGTTTGTTCACTTGCGTGAAGGCGCGCCTTGCCGCCTGACCGGTCCTGCCGCCCCGGAATGACGTTCTCACGCCAAGTCGTTGGACGCATGGCGATGCCGGGGCTATGACCGGGGACGCCTGCTTCGCCTGACGGTCAGGACGGCAGGACAGACGTTCCGCAAAGAAGGCGTTTCCCGATCATGACCGCCCCGCTGTCGCATCTGCGCGTGCTCGATCTCTCCCGCGTCCTGGCCGGCCCCTGGTCGACGCAGGCACTGGCCGACATGGGCGCCGACGTCATCAAGATCGAGCGGCCCGGCAGCGGCGACGACACGCGCGGCTGGGGTCCGCCCTTCGTCGCGGACGGGCCGGCGGCCGGCGAGAGCGCCTATTTCATGGCCGCCAACCGGGGCAAGAAGTCGGTCGCCGTCGACATCGCCAGCGACAAGGGCCGCCAGCTCATCGTCGAACTGGCGAAGAGCTGCGACATTCTGGTGGAGAACTACAAGGTCGGCGGCCTGAAGAAATACGGCCTCGACTACGACAGCCTGTCGAAGGTCAATCCGGGCCTGATCTACTGCTCGATCACCGGCTTCGGCCAGACCGGCCCTTACGCCCAGCGCGCCGGCTACGACTTCATGATCCAGGGCATGGGCGGGCTGATGTCGGTGACCGGCGAGCGCGATGCGCTGCCGGGCGGCGGGCCGCAGAAGGCGGGCGTCGCGCTCGCCGACATCCTGACCGGGCTGAACGCCACCATCGCCATTCTCGGCGCCCTCGCCCATCGCGAGCGCAGCGGCGAGGGCCAGCATCTCGACATCGCCCTGTTCGACGTGCAGGTCGCCTCGCTCGCCAACCAGGCGCTGAGCTATCTGGTCTCCGGCACCTCGCCGGTGCGCATGGGCAACGCCCACACCGCCATCGTGCCTTACGAGGTCTTCGCCAGTTCCGACGGCCACCTGATCCTCGCCGTCGGCAATGACGGCCAGTTCGCCCGCTTCTGCGAAGTCGCCGGCCGGCCGGAGCTCGCCGCCGACCCGCGCTTTGCCGTCAACCGCGACCGGGTGCTCAACCGGGAGATCCTGGCGCCGATGGTCGCCGAGATCATCGCGGCGCGCACCACCCGCGAGTGGATCGCCGACCTGGAGGCCGCCGCGGTTCCCTGCGGCCCGATCAACACCATCGCCGAAGTGTTCGAGGAACCGCAGGCCAAGGCGCGCGGGCTGCTGCACCCGGCCCTGCCGCATGGCAGCGGCGGCACCGTGCCGGGCGTCGCCAGCCCCTTGCGCTTCTCCAAGACGCCGGTCAACGACAGGATCGCCCCGCCGATGCTCGGCGAGCACACCCGCGAGGTGCTGGCCCGCGTCCTCGGCCTGGACGAGGCCGAGCTCGACGCGCTGGAGGCGGCCGGCGCCATCGCCTCGCGCAAGGGCTGAGGGGCCCTCACATTTTGAGCAAATTTTAGGCACATTCTCGCCGCGATGCAGATTTGTGCAAGTTCATTGTGCGATGCGGCATGCGCCGCCCCCTGCCAGCTTGACGCTACGTCCCCCGCAAGCCGAGGCGTTTCCGGCACTTTCGCGCCGGGAACGGCCGCCGCGCGCAACTGGCACGCATCTTGATCTTCCCTGTCGTGGCTCTCCTCCGGGGGAGAGGCGACAGAGGGGAAACAGATGACACGTTTCAGCAGGAATTTCTTCGCCGGACTGGCGCTCTCGGGCCTGATGGCCTCCACCGCCGTCACCGGCGCCTTCGCCCAGGAGGAGACCATCAAGGTCGGCATCCTCCACTCGCTCTCCGGCACCATGGCGATCTCCGAGACGACGCTCAAGGACGTCATGCTGATGCTCATCGAGGAGCAGAACAAGAAGGGCGGCCTGCTCGGCAAGAAGCTCGAGGCGGTGGTGGTCGACCCGGCCTCCGACTGGCCGCTGTTCGCCGAAAAGGCGCGCGAGCTGATCGAGGTGAACAAGGTCTCGGCGGTGTTCGGCTGCTGGACCTCGGTGTCGCGCAAGTCCGTGCTGCCGGTCTTCGAGGAGCTGAACTCGCTGCTGTTCTACCCCGTCCAGTATGAGGGCGAGGAGAGCCAGCGCAACGTCTTCTACACGGGCGCCGCCCCCAACCAGCAGGCGATTCCCGCCGTCGACTACCTGATGAACGAGGAAGGCGTCGAGCGCTGGGTGCTGGCCGGCACCGACTATGTCTACCCGCGCACCACCAACAAGATCCTCGAGGCCTATCTCAAGGCCAAGGGCGTCGCCGAGGAAGACATCCTGATCAACTACACGCCGTTCGGCCATTCCGACTGGCAGACGATCGTGTCCGACATCAAGGCCTTCGGCTCGGCCGGCAAGAAGACCGCCGTCGTCTCCACCATCAACGGCGATGCCAACGTGCCCTTCTACAAGGAACTGGGCAATGCCGGCATCAAGGCGGAGGACATCCCGGTCGTCGCCTTCTCGGTCGGCGAGGAGGAACTGGCCGGCCTCGACACCGGCCCGCTGGTCGGGCACCTGGCCGCCTGGAACTATTTCCAATCCGTCGACACGCCGATCAACGCCGAGTTCATCGAGACCTGGAAGGCCTATATCGGCGACGACAAGCGCGTCACCAACGATCCGATGGAGGCGCATTTCATCGGCTTCAACATGTGGGTGAAGGCGGTCGAGAAGGCCGGCACCACCGAGGCCGACGCGGTGATCGACGCGATCATCGGCGTTGCCGTGCCGAACCTGACCGGCGGCTATTCGGCGATGATGCCGAACCACCACATCACCAAGCCGGTGCTGATCGGCGAGATCCAGGAAGACGGCCAGTTCGAGACCGTGTGGGAGACCTCCGGCCTCGTCGTCGGCGACGCCTGGTCCGACTATCTCGACGGCTCCAAGGACCTGATCGCCGACTGGCGCAAGCCGATGAGCTGCGGAAACTTCAACACCGTCACGGGCAAGTGCGGCGGGTCGGGCAGCTAGAGCCCTTTCGGCCAATTCGGAGCCATTCTGACGGAGCGATTTTGTGACAAGGTCAGGCAAAGACACGCAGGCCGTATCTGGATACGGACAAGGGGCTTTGCGCTGGAATTGGCGCAAAATCGCCCGTCCCGCAGGGCTTCCGATTGGCGGGCACCCGACGCCGAACCGGTCTTGCCCGATGCGAAGGCATCGCGCGGCGACCGTTTCGACGCCGGATCGCCACCCCAATCGAGAAGCAGAATTGACTTCGAATTGGTCGGAAGGGCTCTAACGCCCACCTTCCGCATCCAGAGGGGGAGGGAGGCGGGCACAGATCCGCCTCCTCCTTACCCTCCGCCGCCGCCTATTCCCGAACAGTCCGGACGGTCCCCCGTGAAGCCACCCGTGAACGCATCCGTCAACGCACACGCCCAGCGCTCCCTCCCGGCCCTGTTGCTCGCCCTGCTGCTGGCGCTCCTGCCCCTGGCGCTGCATGTGCCGGCCGCGAGCGCACAGGACGCCCCCGCTCTGGAGAGCCTGCGCCCGCTCGTCGACGCGCTCGGCAAAGGCTCGTTCACCGACACGGAAAAGCAGGTCACGGCGCTGGCCGCCACCGGCGATCCGGGCGTGGTGCCGGCGCTGGAAGCGCTCAGTAACGGCGACCTCTATCTGCGCAAGGCCGACGGCGCCGTGGTGATCGGCAAGCGCGCCGGCTCCGGCCTTGCCCTCACCGATCCGCTGACCGGCGAAGCGCTGGAGCCTGTCGCCGCGAGCAGCCTCGACAAGATCCGCGTCAACAACCGCTTGCGCCGCACGATCCGCAACGCGGTCGGCGGGCTGACCCTGCGCGCCGCCGACACCCGCGTGCGCCGGCAGGCGGCCGAGGCGATCTTCAAGGCGCAGGATGCGGAGGCCATCGAGGCGCTGGACGATGCCATCGCCGCCGAAACGGACGCGGGCGTCGCCAAGCTGATGCGCGAGGCGCGCGCCGCCGCCGTGCTCGCCTCCGACCTGACGACGGAGGAGAAGATCGCCGCCATCGACACGCTGGCCGAACGCGGCGACCGCGACGCCCTGTCGATGATCACCGCCGTGCAGAACAGCGGGGCCACTGAACTGCAGGAGGCGGCGGGTGCCGCCCTTGCCCGGATCCAGAAGCTGCAGGCGGCCTGGGACACGGCCCGCAACGTCTGGTTCGGCCTGTCGCTCGGCTCGGTGCTGCTGCTCGCCGCCATCGGCCTTGCCATCACCTTCGGGGTGATGGGCGTCATCAACATGGCGCATGGCGAGATGGTGATGCTGGGCGCCTACACCACCTTCATGGTGCAGAACCTGTTCCGCCTGCACGCGCCGCACCTCTTCGACTATTCGCTGCTGGTGGCGCTGCCGGCCGCCTTCCTCGTCGCCGGCCTCGTCGGCGTCGCCATCGAGCGCGGCGTCATCCGCTTCCTGCACAACCGGCCGCTGGAAACGCTGCTCGCCACCTGGGGCGTCTCGCTGATCCTGCAGCAGACGGTGCGCTCGATCTTCGGCCCGACCAACCAGGAGGTCGGCAATCCGGCCTTCATGTCGGGGGCCTTCGAGATCGGCCAGTTGACGATCACCTACAACCGGCTGTGGATCCTGGTCTTCGCGCTGACGGTCTTCGCCGCGCTGCTGATCGCGATGAAATTCACCCGCTTCGGGCTGAACGTGCGCGCCGTCACCCAGAACCGGCGCATGGCCGCCTCCATGGGCATCCGCACGCCGCTGGTCGACGCGCTGACCTTCGGCCTCGGCTCGGGGATCGCCGGCATCGCCGGGGTGGCGCTGTCGCAGATCGACAATGTCTCGCCCAATCTCGGCCAGTCCTACATCATCGACAGTTTCATGGTCGTGGTGTTCGGCGGCGTCGGCAACCTGTGGGGCACGCTGGTCGCGGCGATGAGCCTCGGCGTTGCCAACAAGTTCCTGGAGCCCGTCGCCGGCGCCGTGCTGGCCAAGATCCTGGTCCTCGTCTTCATCATCCTGTTCATCCAGAAGCGCCCGCGCGGCCTGTTCGCGCTGAAGGGCCGGGCGGTGGAGGCATGAGCCCCCGTCCCGCCCACATCCCGCGGAGCCGCCCGTCATGATCGTCCGTTTCCTCGCCGGCGGCCTGACCGGCGGCCGCCTCGCCATGCTGGCGCTGCTTATCGGTGCCGCCGTGCTGGTGCCGGTGCTGAACCTTGCCCTGCCGCCAAGCCACCCGCTGCACGTGCCGACCTACGCCGTGACACTGATGGGCAAGTACCTGACCTATGCGCTGCTGGCGCTGGCGCTCGATCTCGTCTGGGGCTATTGCGGCATCCTCTCGCTCGGCCATGCCGCCTTCTTCGCCCTCGGCGGCTACGCCATGGGCATGTACCTGATGCGGCAGATCGGCACGCGCGGCGTCTATGGCGACCCGCTGCTGCCCGACTTCATGGTGTTCCTCAACTGGAAGGAACTGCCCTGGTACTGGAGCGGCTTCGACGCCTTCCCCTTTGCGATTGGAATGGCGCTGGCGGTGCCGGGGCTGCTCGCCTTCGTCTTCGGCTGGTTCGCCTTCCGCTCGCGGGTCACCGGCGTCTATCTCTCGATCATCACCCAGGCGATGACCTATGCGCTGCTGCTCGCCTTCTTCCGCAACGACATGGGTTTCGGCGGCAACAACGGCCTGACCGACTTCAAGGACATCCTCGGCTATCCGGTGCAGGCCGCCACCACCCGCGCAGGGCTGTTCGCCGCCTCGGCGCTGGCGCTCGCCGCCGGGCTTGTCCTCGCCATCGCCATCACCGGCTCCAAGCTCGGCAAGGTGCTGGTCGCGGTGCGCGACGCGGAAAGCCGCACCCGCTTCCTCGGCTACCGGGTGGAGCACTACAAGCTGTTCGTGTGGACCGTCTCGGCGATGATGGCCGGGCTTGCCGGCGCGCTCTACGTACCGCAGGTCGGCATCATCAATCCGGGCGAATTCGCCCCGGCCAACTCCATCGAGGCGGTGATCTGGGTGGCGGTCGGCGGCCGCGGCACGCTCATCGGCCCGATCATCGGCGCGGTGCTGGTCAACTTCGCCAAGAGCTGGTTCACCGCCGCCCTGCCCGAGATCTGGCTGTTCGCCCTCGGCGCGCTGTTCGTCGCGGTGACGCTGTTCCTGCCCAAGGGCATCCTCGGCCTCGCCGCAACGCTGCGCGCCCGCCTGCCGAAGCGCAAGGCCAAGACCCGGCCGGCGGACGTGCCGGCGGGTGCGCCCGCCGCGCCCGCCCCCGCTCTTGCAAGCAACCAGGCCGCGGAGTGAGACGATGACCGCCACGGGCTCCCTTCTCTATCTCGACGGCGTCAGCGTCTCCTTCGACGGCTTCAAGGCGCTGAACAACCTGTCCTTCCTCATCGCCCCCAACGAGATGCGGGCGATCATCGGCCCGAACGGCGCCGGCAAGACGACGATGATGGACGTGATCACCGGCAAGACCCGGCCGGACAGCGGCACGCTGCTGTTCGGCGAGAAGCTGGACCTCACCCGCCACGACGAGGCGGAGATCGCCGGCCTTGGCATCGGCCGCAAGTTCCAGAAGCCGACGGTCTTCGAAAGCCATACGGTGGAGGACAATATCGCGCTGGCGCTGAAGGCGCCGCGCGGGCCCTTCGCCACGCTGTTCCACCGGCGCGAGCCCGAAGAGACCGCGCGCATCGACGCCCTGCTGGAGCTGGTGCGGCTCGACAGCCGGCGCGAGGATCTTGCCGGCGATCTCAGCCACGGCCAGAAGCAATGGCTGGAGATCGGCATGCTGCTGGCACAGGACCCGCAACTGCTGCTGATCGACGAGCCCGCCGCCGGCATGACCGACGCGGAGACGGCGGCGACCGCCGACCTCCTGCGCGACATCGCCAAGAGCCATTCGGTCGTCGTCGTCGAGCACGACATGACCTTCGTGCGGGCGCTCGGCGTCAAGGTCACCGTGCTGCACGAAGGCTCGGTGCTGGCGGAAGGCTCGCTCGACCACGTCTCCTCCGACCAGAAGGTGATCGATGTCTATCTCGGCCGGTAAACTCAGGCTCGGACCCAGCGAAAAATCCAAAAAAGCAGCTTGAAAAGCACAACAATTGAAAAAACAGTCATTGAAACGTCAATGTTAATAAGTATAATGTAATATGAAATCATGTATCCATAACTTTCCTTCTAGTTTGATAGCGAACAATTCCCTATCTTACAATTATATTATACCATTAAAAACTTGAGATGTCAAGTAAGAATAAAGAAAAGGAGCGATTAATGCTGACCGTCGAGCACATCGACCTCCATTACGGCGCCGCACAGGCGCTGAAAGATGTCAGCCTGAGCGCGGAGGTCGGCAAGGTCACCTGCGTGATGGGCCGCAACGGCGTCGGCAAGACCTCGACCCTGCGGGCGATCGCCGGCCAGCAGCCGATCTCCGCCGGCAGCGTGCGCTGGGAGGGCGAGGACATCTCGCGCCTGACGCCCTATCAGCGGGCGCGCCGGGGCATCGCCCTGGTGCCGCAGGGACGCGACGTCTTTCCGCTGCTCAGCGTGCGCGAGAACCTGGAGACCGGTTTTGCCGTGCTGCCGCGCAAGGACCGCCGGGTGCCGGACACGGTGTTCGAGCTGTTTCCGGTGCTGAAGTCGATGCTGTCGCGGCGCGGCGGCGACCTGTCCGGCGGCCAGCAGCAGCAGCTCGCCATCGGCCGGGCCATCGTCATGCGGCCGCGCCTCCTGATCCTCGACGAGCCGACCGAGGGCATCCAGCCCTCGATCATCAAGGATATCGGCCGGGCGATCTCGTTCCTGCGCGACACCGGCGAGATGGCCATCGTGCTGGTGGAACAGTATTTCGAATTCGCCCGCGATCTTGCCGACCGCTTCGCGGTGATGGACCGCGGCGAGGTGGTGCTCGCCGGCACCCGGGACGAGCTGGAGGAGAGCGCGGTGCGCGCCCACCTCACCGTCTGACGCCTCACGGTCTGACGAAAGGGCCGCTCAGCCGCGGCCGATATAGGGCATGGTCGTCGCCATCACCGTCATGAACTGCACATTGGCATCGAGCGGCAGGCTCGCCATGTGCAGGACGGAGGTGGCGACATGCTCGGCCGCCATCACCGGCTCGGCCCGCACGCTGCCGTCCGGCTGGGCGACGCCCTGCTGCATGCGCACCGTCATGTCGGTCGCCGCATTGCCGATGTCGATCTGGCCGCAGGCGATGTTGAACGGGCGCCCGTCCAGCGAGATCGAGCGGGTGAGGCCGGTGATCGCATGTTTGGACGCCGTATAGGCGGCCGAGCCGGGGCGCGGCACATGCGCCGAGATCGAGCCGTTGTTGATGATCCGCCCGCCCTGCGGGTCCTGCGACCGCATCAGGTTGAAGGCGGCGCGCGCGACAAGGAAGGCGCCGTCGAGATTGACGGACATCAGCTTGCGCCATTCCTCGAAGGAAAGATCGCCGATCGGCTTGCCGAGCACGGTGGTGCCGGCATTGTTGAAGACGACGTCGAGCCGGCCGAAGGCGTCCTGCAGGGCGCCGAACAGGTCGTCCACCGCCACCGGATCGCTGACATCGCAGGGAACGCAAAGGGCCGCCGCCGGATCGACGCCGGACAGGGCCACCGTCTCCTCCAGCCTGTCGCCCCGGCGCCCGGTCAGCACCGTGCGATAGCCCGCCTTGAGAAAGGCGATGGCGCAGGCGCGCCCGACGCCCGCGCTGGCGCCCGTCACCAGCGCCACAGCTCCCGTTCCATCTCCCCGTCCGGCCATCTCGGTCCTCCGCTTGCAAGCCGTTCAAATCGTTGTGGCGAGAATGGCCGGGGAGCAGCGGAAAAGGCAAGCCGCAAGGGCTCTAGATGAAACTGCGGGCGATCAGGAAGCCGGCGGTCGCCGACACCCCGGTCACCAGCGTGCCCCAGACGATGTCGACCACCGTCACCACCACCGGCCAGTCGCGCAAGGTGGCAAGGTTGGTGACGTCATAGGTCGCATAGGCGAAGAAACCGAACAGGCAGCCGTAGAGCGCCGCGTCCTGCCAGTTGCCCGAGCGCAGCGCCGGCGCCACCGCGAAGATGACGATGCCGACCACATAGACGAGGTAGAAAAGGCCGGCGACGGCAAAATTCACCTGCTCGGCCATCAGCCCGGCAAGGCGCTCGCGATAGAAGGACCCCGCCACATGCGCCAGCCAGATATAATCCATCACCAAGAAGATCAGCGCCGTGGCGCCATAGGCGATCGCATGCGTCATGTCGGGGGCCTTCCTGTTGGTCCTGCCGCTATAAACGCAGGATCGCAGCCGGCGGTTCACCTTTCCGCCGCATTCGGCAGGCCCCTTGCGCAATTCTTGGCAAGGGCCCGGTTTCGCACTGTCCCGTTCTGTCTCCTGTGAAAATCCCTGTCCAGCCGGCCGCAGCCCCTTCCCATTGAATTGGAATTATTCTAAACTACCTCCAATTGATCGCCTTCCCTCCCCGGAGCGACCTCCGCGAGACCTCCGCGACGGCGCCCCCCGGAAACCCGTTTGGACGATCCCTACCCGTTTGGACGACCCTCGGGACAATGACCGAAAGACAGGAGTACATGGAATGAAAGGCAGCGCGAAAGTTATCGAACGGCTCAACGAGGCGCTGTTCCTCGAGCTCGGCGCGGTGAATCAGTACTGGCTGCACTACCGCATGCTCGACGACTGGGGCCTGACCAAGCTGGCCAAGAAGGAGCGGGCCGAATCGATCGAGGAAATGCAGCACGCCGACAAGATCATCGCGCGCATCCTGTTCCTCGAGGGCCATCCGAACCTGCAGAAGGTGGCGCCGCTGCGCATCGGCCAGGACGTCAAGGAAGTGCTGGAAGCCGACCTCGCCGGCGAGCACGAGGCCCGCAGCTCCTACTCCAAGTCGCGCGACATCTGTCACGACGAGGGCGACTACGTCTCCATGAAGCTGTTCGAGGAGCTGCTGGCCGACGAGGAAGGCCATATCGACTTCCTCGAGACCCAGCTCGACCTCCTGGAGAAGATCGGCGTCGAGCGCTACTCGCTGCTCAACTCCGGTTCGGCCGACGAAGCCGAATAAGCTCCTGCTTCGCTCCACAGCACAGCCGCCGCGCCCAGGCGCGGCGGCTTTTTGCGCGCGGGGGCGGGCACGCCTGCGTGTAAATTCGAAAATTAACCAACCTTGAATTGCAAAACCGGTCTATCCTGCCGCTCTGACGCACAGGAGGACGGCATGGCATTCAGCGCCGGTTTCGATTTCACCGAAGCGCGGGCCGCGCTCGCGCTGTCCCAGTCGATCTATGGCGCGCCCGCCATTCCGGTGCCGACGCCCGATCCGGTCGCGCTCGGCTGGTCCAGGGTCGACGCGCTGTCGCCGTCCGGGCCGACCCTGCTCGACAATCTCTGGCAGGTCTGGCGGAGCGAGGCCGCCCCGAACCGCTATGCGCTCGTCGTGCGCGGCACGGTCGACACGGACGCCAGCATCCTCGCCGACCTGCTGTTTCCGCTGGTCGATGCAAGGCTCGACCTGAAGATCGACATAGGCGGCACGACGCTCGACATTCCCTTTCATCTCGCCCGCGACGAGACGGGCAGCGCCGTCATCGCCGGCACCCATCTCGGCTTCACGCTCAGCCTCTTGTTGATGCTGCTGACCACCGACCGGCCGCTGCTGGCGACCCTTGCCCGCCTGTCGCTGCTGCCGGGAACGGAACTGCTGGTCACCGGACACAGCCAGGGCGCCTCCATCGCGACGCTCGCCACCTCGTTCCTGCGCCATGCCAGCGGCCCCTTCGCGCCGTTCCGCACGCTCTCCACCAAGACCTATGTGCTGGCGCCGGCCAAGCCCGGCAACGACCACTATGCCGCCGACTATGCCGCCATCGCCGGCATGGCAGGCTTCGGCTGGACCCTTGCCAGCACGCAAGGCTGGGTGCCGCAAGTGCCCTTCACGCTGCAGGGACCGGGCGATCTCAACACGCCCAACCCCTTGCGCGCCTATGCCGGCGAGACGATGCCGGACAGCGATCCGCGGGTCGCGGCGACGGCGCTGACCGCGGCGACGGCGGCCGAGGCCGCGCAGGTCCAGGCGCTCGCCTATGGGCGGGCGACCGTCGACCGGCTGAAGACGGAGCTCGCCTCCATCCGCCTTGCCGCCGACGCGCTGCCGGGCGGCGGCGCGACGCCCGTTCCCGGAACCGCCCTCTCGCCCGCCCTCGACACGCTGCTGTCGCGGCTGCAGCTCTCGCTGAACTACGCCCCGGCGGGAGCCCTGGTGCCGCTGTTCGCCCGGCCCGGCGACAACCCTGAGGACCCGAAGGACTTCTTCTGGCAGCACCATCTCGGCAATTACTGGATCTACCTGCAGGAGCAGTATGGCGGCCTGTGAACAGCCCCGCCCCCTCCCCGGCGCCGGCTGGCGCTTGCAAGGCGGGCCGTGCCCCGGCACTCTTGCGCCCGGCGTGACACGCCTTTCGGGAGGAGTTTCATAAATGCAGTCCAATCGCTCGGCACGTGCCTTTGGTGCCGCCTCGCTTCTCGCCTCGCTGCTTGTGCTCTCCGGCGCGGCCCAGGCCGCCTGCCCGGACGATGCCGCCATCGACGCCTTCCTGGCGGCGCGCGCCAGCGCTGCCCCGACGCCGCCGCCGGTTGCCGCCGGCGGATCGATGGCGGACGCCCTGTGCGCGCAAGACAAGATCGTCGCAAGGCTGGAAACGGATCTCGGCCCGGTCGTCGGCTACAAGGCCGGCCTCACCTCGCCGAGGTCGCAGGAAGCCTTCGGCGTCACCGAACCGGTGCTCGGCACGCTGCTGGAGGGCATGATCCTCACCGGCGAGGTCACCGCCCGGCCGGCGGAGGCAGTGCGCCCGCTGTTCGAGGCGGATCTCATCGTCGAGATCGCCGATGCCGCCGTCAACGAGGCGACGACGCCGGAGGAGGTGCTCGCCCATATCGCCGGCATCCGGCCGTTCCTGGAGCTGCCCGCGCTCGTCGTCGGGGCGGACGACAAGCTCGACGGCCCGGCCATCACCTCGATCAATGTCGGCGCCTGGAAGGGCGTGATGGGCGATCTGATCGAGATCCCGCAAGGGGAAGAGGGCGTTGCCATGCTCGCCGACTTCACCGCGAAACTGACGATTGACGCCACCGGCGAGACCCTGTCGGAGGCGCCCGGCAAGGCCGTTCTCGGCCATCCGCTCAACGCGGTCACCTGGATCGCCGGCGCGCTGAAGGCGCAAGGCAAGGCCTTGAAGCCCGGCGACCTCGTCTCGGTCGGCTCGATCGGCCCGCTGCATCCGATGAAGCCGGGCCTGAGCGTCACGCTCACCTATGAGGGCCTGCCCGGCACGCCGAAGCTCGGCGCCCGGTTCGAATAGAAGCAGCGCCGGAGGGGGCGGCCCCGCCCTTCGTCACGCCAGCCCCTTCTTGCGTCCTCCAGCGCGCCACCCTCTCCGTCGTCATCCCGCACGCAGCGAAGCGGAGATACGGGATCGGAGAGCCGGGGCGCGTGTGGCAGCGCTCACGCACGGAAGGCTACGTTTGTGGCTCGCCGGTCCCGGATCTTCGGCCTTCGGCCTCGTCCGGGAAGACGCGGAGGAGAGGAGGGAGCGCAAGAGCTACGCTGCCACCGTCCTCCGTATCACGCCGACCGAGGGTGCCAATGGTTCCCGGCTCTGCGCTGCGCGCGGCCGGGATGACCTTCCAAGGGGGAGGCACGACCTCGCATCCTCTCGGCAGTCACCCCGGTCGCACGCAAGCACGCGCCGGTCACCCCACCCACGGATGTCACCCCACCCACGGATGTCACCCCACCCACGGATGTCACCCCGGCCGCAGGCGAAGCCGGAGAGCCGTATGTGGACGGCCCCCTGAGGGCAAGCGATTAGTCGAGGAGTGCCCGGATCGACAGCGGTTCGTATGTCCGGCCTGTTTCGGCGGCATGGTGAACCGCCATGGCCCAAGATGGGTTGCGCGTGGGGCGGTGCCTAACGGGATCACGGCCTCGACGGCCGGTCGGCTCTCACG
>NZ_FYAV01000007.1:0-7742 GCF_900185745.1 Stappia sp. TSB10GB4
GCGGCAGGGACCCTGATGACGACGGGCGAAAGCCCAACCCCGGTCCGGTCGCCTGCCACTGGTCTCCCGGCGGTTCAGGCCGGGAGACCGCCCAAACTCTACCACCTCTTCAGACGAACAACCCCGGGCAAGCGCAGCGCGACCCGGGGCCTATTGGCTGCCAGAGCGGCAGCGAGGACGCCCCAAACGACAGGGCCCGGCGTTGCCGCCGGGCCCCAAAGCCATCCCCAGAACCATCCCCAGAACCATCCCCAGAACCACCCCCGAAGGGTCCTTCCGCGCCGGAAACCGCCGCGCCCCTAGCTGTCGAGGAACGAGCGCAGCTTGCGCGAGCGCGAGGGGTGCTTGAGCTTCCTCAGCGCCTTCGCCTCGATCTGGCGGATACGTTCGCGCGTCACCGAGAACTGCTGGCCGACTTCCTCCAGCGTGTGGTCGGTGTTCATGCCGATGCCGAAGCGCATGCGCAGCACGCGCTCCTCGCGCGGGGTGAGCGAGGCCAGCACCCGCGTCGTCGTCTCGCGCAGGTTCGACTGGATCGCCGCGTCGATCGGCAGCACCGCGTTCTTGTCCTCGATGAAGTCGCCGAGGTGGCTGTCTTCCTCGTCGCCGATCGGCGTTTCGAGCGAGATCGGCTCCTTGGCGATCTTCAGCACCTTGCGGACCTTCTCCAGCGGCATCTGCAGCTTTTCGGCCAGTTCCTCCGGGGTCGGCTCGCGGCCGATCTCGTGCAGCATCTGGCGCGAGGTGCGCACGATCTTGTTGATCGTCTCGATCATATGCACCGGGATGCGGATCGTGCGGGCCTGATCGGCGATCGAACGGGTGATCGCCTGCCGGATCCACCAGGTCGCATAGGTGGAGAACTTGTAGCCGCGCCGGTACTCGAACTTGTCGACCGCCTTCATCAATCCGATATTGCCCTCCTGGATCAGGTCCAGGAACTGCAGGCCGCGGTTGGTGTATTTCTTGGCGATGGAGATGACGAGGCGCAGGTTGGCCTCCACCATCTCCTTCTTGGCGATGCGCGCCTCGCGCTCGCCCTTCTGCACCATCGAGACGATGCGGCGGAACTCGGCCGTCTCCAGGCCGGTCTCCGAGGCAAGGCTCTGGATCTCCTGGCGCAGCTCGCGGATCGTTTCCTTCTCCTGGGCGACGAAGTTCTTCCAGCCCTTGGAGGCAAGATTGGCGACCTTGCGGATCCAGTTCGGGTCCAGTTCGTTGCCCTGATACTGCTTCAGGAAGTCGCCGCGGTCGACGCCGTGGCTGTCGGCGAGGCGCAGCAGCCGCCCCTCATAGCCCATCAGCCGCTTGTTGATGTCGTAGAGCTGGGCGACCAGCGCGTCGATGCGCTGCTGGTTCAGCGACAGGCTCTTGACGTCGACGACGATGTCTTCCTTCAGCTTCTTGTAGCGGCGCTCCTGGGAGGGCGACAGGGTCTTGTTGGCGAGCTTGTTCTCGACGAGCTGGTCCTGCAGCCGGCGCAGCTTCTTGTAGTCGTCGGCGATGCGGTCGAAGGTCTCCAGCACCTTCGGCTTCAGTTCGGCCTCCATCGCGGAGAGCGAGATGTTCGCCTCGAACTCGTCGTCCTCCTCGCCGTCGCCCTCGCCCTCGGTCTCGCCGGAGGCTTCGGCCTCGCCCGCCGGGCGGCCGCCCTCGCGGGCGGTGTCCTCGCGGGTCGCGCCGGGGGCGCCGGCGGTGCCGCCCTCGGCAGTGCTCTCCTCCTCGCTCTCCTCGGCATCGTCGCCGCGGAAGTCGGGGCCGGCATAGGTCGCCTCGAGATCGATGATGTCGCGCAGCAGGACCTTGCCCTCGTTGAGCTCGTCCCGCCAGATGATGATGGCCTGGAAGGTCAGCGGGCTCTCGCAGAGCCCGGCGATCATCGCCTCGCGGCCGGCCTCGATGCGCTTGGCGATGGCGATCTCGCCCTCGCGCGACAACAGCTCGACCGAGCCCATCTCGCGCAGATACATGCGCACGGGGTCGTCGGTGCGGTCGGTCGGCTCCTTCGCCGTGGTCTTGGCGACCGCGGTCGGCCCGGCCTCGACGATCTCGCCGCCCTGGTCGTCCGCCTGGGCCTCCTCGGCCTCTTCTTCCTCGATGACGTTGATGCCCATGTCGGACAGCATCGCCATCGTGTCCTCGATCTGCTCGGAGGTGACCTCCTCGGACGGGAGCACCTCGTTGAGCTCCTCATAGGTCACATAGCCGCGCTTCTTGGCGAGCTTGATCATCCGCTTGACCGCGGCATCGGAGAGATCGAGAAGCGGACCGTCGGAGGTCTCGGTCGCGGGTTCCTGGGTCTCTTCCGCCTGCGTCGATTTGGCTGCCATTGCTGTCTCCGGCCCCGCCGGCCCTGCGGCCTGGCGCTGTCGTTCGTGGTCTGTCGTTCGTCTCGCTCAGTGCCCGCCCTGCGGGCCCGGCTCCGCTTTCCGCGCCTATCGCGCCCGGAAAGCCGGAGGACCGGCTGATTCATTCATGTCGCGGCTCACTACCGGATCCCGTGCCGGCCACGGCCTTTCGGCCATGCGGATCCCCTTCCCGCGACGCGCCGCCACGCCGGGGGGGGACAGAAAGCCAGTCTTAGTCGCTGTCCGTTAAGTGCCACTTAACCCTGCAAACCGGTTCGACAAGACCAGACACCGGCCTGACCGAAAAGCGCCTGACGCTCCGGCCATCCGGTTCCACGCGGGATCTCGGCAGGCAAAATGATTTCATGCCGCCATGTCGGCTCCCTGTCACGGCTTGCGACCCCCTTGTCCTGGGACCGGGTCTGCGTGGCTGGCCTGGCGCGGCTCTGGATGCTGCCTGAAGTGCTTATGTAGCGCAAAGGTCCGGATTCGCAAGAGTGATTCGTTGGCCGTCAACCAAAGAGCGTCTGCGATCCACAGGCTCGCATCAGCCGCCGGCGGCCGCCCCTTGCGCTATCGCCGCGCGTGCGCGCGCCGCCGCCCCCGCCGGCGTCGCGGCGGCCGGGCGGGCGGAGCGGAACACCTTGCCCCGTTCGGCGATCTCCTGCTCGATGCGGGCGCATTCCTCGCGCCGGCGGGCAAGGTCCTGCGACTGGGCACGGATGCGCTCCCAGTCCGCCTCGTCGAGCCCGTCGCCGAGCGCGGCCAGTTCCGCATCGAGATCCTGCTCCAGCGCGCGCAGCTCCAGCACGTCGAGAGTGTGGCAGAACAGGTCCTCGATGAACTCCGCCGGCGGCTCATGCCGCAGGATCGGCAGCCGCTGCAACAGATCGTGGAACCGGGCGATCATCCGCCGCCCCCCACCTGAGCCACTGCCCGCCTCATCGGGTTCGTCCAGCGCCTCGGACAGGATCTGGAAGAAGCGGGTGTCCAGCGTCTCGAAGAAGCCGCTCACCGGCACGTCCTGCAGCTCGGTGGCGATACGGCACAGCTCGTCGCGAAAACGCGCATGCAGCACGTCGCCAAACTGCGCCTGCGCCAGCCGCTCCACGTGCCGCTCCAGCAGTTCGGGATATTTCAGGCACAGCCCGCACAGCATCCGCTCGTGGCCGAACATCGAGCTGCCCGGCAGGTCGGAGCCGCGCGCCGGGCCGGACGGCGCCTGCTGGACCGCCCCGGCCTGCCCGAAACTCTGGCCGCTTCCCTGGCCGCTTCCCTGGCCGCGCGCGGCCCGCGCCTGCCGGTAGAACAGGTTGGACAGCCGCAGCCGGATGTCGAGCTGGTAGCCGCGCCGCACCCGCTCGTCGGCGATGGTGCGCACCAGGTCGTCGAGGCTCTTTTCCAGCGCCGCGCGCCGTTCCGGCGTGTCGATGCGCGCCGCGTCCACCTCGCGCGACCACAATACGTCGATCAGCGGCTGCGAGCCCGCCAGCGCCTTGGTGAAGGCGGCCAGCCCGCCTTGCGCGATCAGGTCGTCCGGATCCTTGCCGTCGGGCAGGAAGACGAAGCTGAAGGAATGGCCGCTGCGCAGCCCCGGCAGGATGCGGTCGACCGCCCGGTGGGCGGCGGCGATGCCGGCCGCATCGCCGTCGAAGCAGATCACCGGTTCGGGCGCCAACCGCCACAGCCGGCCGACCTGCTCCTCGGTAAAGGCGGTGCCGAGCGCGGCCACCACATTGCCCATGCCGGCCTGGGCGATGGCGATGGCGTCCATATAGCCTTCCACCACCACCGCCTGACCGCTGCGATGGGCCGGCTCGCGCGCCCGGTGGAAGTTGAAGACCATCGCGCCCTTGTGGAACAGCGGGGTCTCCGGCGAATTGAGATATTTCGGCTGGCCGTCGGGGTCGAGCGTGCGTCCGCCGAAGGCGATCACCCGGCCGCGCTCGTCCTGGATCGGGATCATCAGCCGGTTGCGGAAGCGGTCGTAGGTCGGCCGCCCGTCCTCTGGGCGGATCACCAGCCCGGCCTCGACCATCGAGGTCTCGTCGACGCCCTTACTGACAAGGTGGCGCTTCAGGGCATCGCGCCCGTTCGGGGCGAAGCCGATGCGGAACTCGCGCACTGTCTCCGGGCGCAGCCGGCGGCGGGCGACATAGTCGCGCGCCTGCTCGCCGCCGCTCATCGCCAGCGCGTCCTGGAAGAAGCGCGCCGCCATCTCGCAGATTTCCGCAAGGCTGGCGCGCTCGGCCGCGCGCGCCGCCGCCTGCGGATCGGGCGCCGGCAGCGCCACGCCCGCCTGCTCGGCCAGCCGCTCCACCGCCTCGGGAAAGGCCAGCCCCTCCGTCTCGGTCAGGAAGCGGAAATGATCGCCCGAGGCGCCGCAGCCGAAGCACTTGTAGCGGCCGCGCCGGTCGTCGACATGGAAGCTCGGCGTCTTTTCCTGGTGGAACGGGCAGCAGGCCCAGAAGTCGCCGCGCGCCGGCTGCGACTTGCGCCGGTCCCAGCTCACCCGCCGCGCCACCACCTCCGACAACGGCACTCGGGCACGAATCTCGTCGAGGAGACCGGGGGAAAATCGCATGGGCTACGGGCTTTCGACAGCGGCATCGCCGGCGCGCGGCCCCTTTTCGGGGCGGCTGCGCCAGCCTTCAGGATCAAGGTAGGACAGACCGGCGGAAAATTCCACCGGCGCGGAGGCGCGCCTATTCGCTGCGCAGCAGATCCTTGACCATGCAGCTCGCCCGCACGAAGTCCATCTGCCCCGGATAGCGTTCCTTCAGCGCGCTCATGCAGCGGCCCATGTCGCGCAGGCCCCGCGCGTTGATGTCGCGCACCACGTCCTCGCAGGCGTTCTGCATTGCCCGCTCGTCGAACTGGGGCGGCAGGAATTCCTGGATGATCGCCATCTCCTCGCGCTCCTCGGCGGCAAGGTCGATCTGGCCCGCCTCCTCGTAGTCGCGGGCCGAACCCTCGCGCTGGCGCAGCATCTTGTTGAGGATCTCGCGGATCTCCGTATCCGGCACGACGTCGTGACCGAGCTCGCGGCAGCGGGCATCGCGGTCGCGGATCGCCACCTGCACCAGCCTCAGCGTCGCCGCCCGCCGCTTGTCGTCGTTCTCCACGGCGTCCTGCAACGCCGCATCGATCCTCTCACGCATGCTCTGCCCTGTCGTTTGCCCGCGAGCGGGCGCGGAAACTTTCCTCAAAGCTTCAGCTCCACTGTCGGGCACCTCGTCCATCTCGTTGATTTTCAAGGATTATTTTTATAAAGTCAGTCAGTTGACCCTCACGCGCGCTTCCCCTAGAGTGCCGCGCGAGCCGCACCGTTGACAGCCGAGCCCCGCTCCGTCAAGGCGCGCTCAGCGAAATCATGTCATCGAACCGATCGGGAAAGCAAGATATGACGACCGCCGACGTCTGGTCCGCGCCGCCGACCACGGCCGTTCTCGTCCTGGCCGACGGCACAGTGATCGAGGGCCAGGGCTTCGGCGCCACCGGCCAGGCCTGTGCCGAAGTCTGCTTCAACACCGCCCTCACCGGCTATGAGGAAATCCTCACCGACCCCTCCTATGCCGGGCAGATCGTCACTTTCACCTTTCCGCATATCGGAAATGTGGGGACGAACGAGGAGGATGTCGAGACCGTCAACATGGCCTCGGCCTCCGGCGTGCGCGGGGCGATCGTCCGCGCCGACGTCACCGAGCCGGCCAATTACCGCGCCTCCCGGCATTTCGATGCCTGGTTGAAGGCGCGCGGCATCATCGGCCTGTCGGGCATCGACACCCGCGCCCTCACCGCCCTGATCCGCGAGACCGGCGCCGCCAATGCGGTGATTGCCCACGATCCGGACGGCAAGTTCGACATCGAGGCACTTAAGCTTGCCGCCCGCAACTGGCCGGGCCTCGTCGGCATGGATCTCGCCAAGGACGTCACCTCTTCGCAGAGCTACGGCTGGACGCAGACCCCCTGGGTCTGGGACCAGGGCTATGGCGAGCGCGAGGGCGGCGAATTCAACGTCGTCGCCATCGACTACGGTATCAAGCGCAACATCCTGCGGCTGCTGACCGACGCCGGCTGCAAGGTGACGGTGCTGCCGGCCGATGCGAGCGCCGAGGATGTGCTGTCGCGCAAGCCCGACGGCGTGTTCCTGTCCAACGGTCCGGGCGATCCGGCGGCGACCGGCGAATATGCCGTGCCGGTGATCCGCGATCTGGTCGACAGCGGCCTGCCGGTCTTCGGCATTTGCCTCGGCCACCAGATGCTGGCGCTCGCCCTTGGCGGCGACACCATGAAGATGCATCAGGGCCATCACGGCGCCAATCATCCGGTCTTCGACCGCACCACCGGCAAGGTCGAGATCACCTCGATGAACCACGGCTTCGCGGTCGATGCCAAGAGCCTGCCGGAGGCGGTCGAGGAGACCCATGTCTCGCTGTTCGACGGCTCCAATTGCGGGTTGCGGCTCAAGGACAGGCCGGTCTTCTCGGTGCAGTACCACCCGGAAGCCTCACCCGGCCCGCGCGACAGCCATTACCTGTTCCGCCGCTTCACCAACCTGATGCGCGCCCGCGCCGGCACCCCGGCGATCCCGGAAAAGGACGCCGCCGCCTGATACGGCGCATCGCGGCCCCTCATCTGACTGCATCAAACGCACGCCACGCCGCCCGCCTCGCGGGCGGCGTTTTCTTTTGCTCCGGGGAGACGCCTTCGTGCTCCTGCCCACCCCGGCGGATACTGGATACCTGCCTTCGCAGGTATGACAGCCGGGGCGGTGGCAACGCGCTCCCGCCTCATGCCTGCCAAGGGCACCAATGGATCCCGGATCTTCGGCCTTCGGCCTCGTCCGGGACGACGTCCTGAGAAAGTGCGCGGCCTGGCCTTCACTCACCGCCTCGCCCCATCCCCTCTGCGGTCACCCCGGCCGCAGGCGAAGCCGGAGAGCCGGGGTCTATTCGTTCCCAGAGCGGCAGCGAAACACGCACAGGCCATGCCCCACGCTCAGCCTGTCGTCCCGGTCTCAGTGAAGCCGAAGACCGGGACCCAGTAACCACAGGTCGCGCGGATCGAGCCGTGACGGTGCCACAGGGTCACCGACGGCCGCCGGAACGCCGGAGGCGGCTAGCTTCACGCCACCACCAGCCCCGGCGGATACTGGATGCCTGCCTTCGCAGGCATGACAGCCGTTGAGGTGGCGATGCGCTCCCGTCTCGCGCCTGCCGAGGGCGCCAATGGTTCCGTTGGGGTGGACGGCCCCCATCCGGCGCCGTTTTGCGCCAAGATGATGGTCCCAACACATCGAAGGAGCCGCCCAATGAACGAGATTACGCGCATCGGCATGGACACGTCCAAGCATCTCTTCCAACTCCACGGGGTTGATGCCGCCGGAGAGAC
>NZ_FYAV01000016.1:0-18587 GCF_900185745.1 Stappia sp. TSB10GB4
GATGGCGACGCCTCGTGCGCGACTATGAGCAGCGCATCGACGTCTCTCATGCCATGATCCTCGTCGCCATGGGCGGAAACCTGCTACGCAGAACAGCTCATCCCTGATTTTCCAAACGGACTCTTAGTGTTGCGTCAGGTGCTTCCGGCGGGCCACGCCGTCAAGGTCTATGGCATTTCGTCCGCAACGCTCAATCAAGGGCAATGGGTGTTCGCATTCGATCTGCAGGGATCGCCCTTCGCCGCTGTTGGGGAGCCTCGCGGCGCCTTCTCTGGCCTTGCCGTGGTGCAAGGCTCGGACGAGCATACGGCTCTTGCGGCCCGTATCGAGCAAGAGCGGCAAGCCGCATTGGAGGCGGAGCGGAAGAGGGCTGCAGAGGAAAGGAAGGCGTGGGAGGAAGCCGAAGCTGCGCAAAGGAAACGCGCCGCCGAACATTTTTCATCGGTGGAACGCGTTCTTACGAGCGGGGTTGTCCTTCAAGGTGTCTATATCGACGAGGGCACGTTAAGTCGCCAACGGCACCAGATCGAAGTGTCTTTTAGCGACTACGATGCAGCAAGCGGCACCTTCAAAGCGCGTATGACATGGCAGTCCGGTGCCATCTTGGCGCTGGATGGCAAGGCCGATGACAAGACGCTGTCAATGGTGGAAACTGCGTGGATTGCAAATCCAAGAGGGTCTGGCGTTGCCTTCCAAAGGTATGACGGAACCATATTGGGTCATGGGATAGATGGAATAACCTGCAGGAACGCGAATTTTGACGGACAATGCTCCGCCGCGGCAAGCCGATTTTCTCTAGGATTGCCGGAATAGCCATGAGGCGATGGTGGTTTGACCTTGCCCTTGCCTGCCAATCCAGCTCGAGGTTCGTTCTGGCCGTATCGAAAGGACCAGAACTGTAGTGCAGCCGTTTCGACGAGGAGCAGGAGGCGGGCGTATATGGCCGCTTCCCGGTAGATAAAAAGCGGGCCACGTTGGTGTGAGACGTGACCCGCAGTTGGTTCCGGGACAGAAGGCTGGGTCAGGGCTCCGGAACTCCGGGAGCTTTAAACAGCCGGATCCGGATCAAAGACCCGGAGAGATCTTCCAGTCACGCAGCTTGTAGACCGTGCCCGGGCGTGGACGGGGCTTGTCCTCGGTTTCGCGCATGCGCCGCTTGAAAGAGTGGATAGGGGTTGCCCGGTCATCGATGCGCACCTCCACCACCGACGGCCCGTCATGGGCGAAGGCCTCGTCGAGGGCCGCACCAATGTCCTCAGGCTTCTCCACATAGATGCCCTTGAGCCCAAGGCCCGCCGCCGCAGCGGCATACCCTGGAACGCTGCTCTGGCTTTCCAGCTCGCAGGACAGGACATTCTTGAAGAAGATCTCCTGCCACAGCTGAATCCAGCCGAGCTTGCCGTTGTTGATCACCACATTGACCACGCGCTGATTGTACTGGGCCTGGGTGGCCAGTTCGCCGATGGTGTAGGAGAACGCGCCATCGCCCGCGACCGTGACCACCCGCGCCCCCTCTGGGGCAATGGCCGCCGCGCCAATCGCGCCGGGAACCGAATAACCAAGACCGCCCTGCCCGCGGGCAAATAGGAACTTGCGTCCCGGTTCGCGCGCCGGAATATAGCCGGAGATCCAGCCTGCCGAAAATGACGCATCGGAGACGACAATATCCTTTTCCCCCAGGCGCTTGTCGATTTCCGCCATGATGCGCGGCGGCAGAACCGGGATCTGGTCGGAGCGCATTTCCTCCGCCTTCGCCGCGTCGCACTCGGCCTTCGCCTCGGCAATCCGGGCCATCCAGTCCGGGCGGCTGTCCGCCATGCTCTCGCCAAGAGCTGCATCCAGCGCGGTAATGATTTCGCGCACATCGCCCAACAGCGGCACGGTGGGGCGGAAAGTGCGCCCGTGTTCGAGCGGATCAAAGTCGATGGTGATCGTCGCCTGGTCCGGCTTGGGCAGGGTCCAGTTCATGCCCGTGTTCTGGCTGACCTTGGAGCCGCACCAGATCACCAGATCAGCCTCCTGAATGAGATCGATGGCGGCTTTCGAGCCGAGCGGATTGAGCACCCCCGCCGCGTAGCTCCGGGTTTCAGGCACGGAGCCCTTTCCCGACAGGCTGGTGACCACCAACGCCCCGAGACGGTCGGCGAAGGCGGTGACTTCCTTTGCTGCATCCGAGCCATGCACGCCGCCGCCACAGACCAGCGCGGGGCGCTTGGCCTTGCGGATCAAGGCGGTTGCGGCGGCAATATCGCCATCGGGCGCGGTCGAGCGCAGGTAGGGAATGCGTACGCTGCGATCATCGACGGTCGCCAGAAGCGTGTCCATGTCCCAGTCCGCATCGAAAATATCATGGGGAATGATCAGGGCGACCGGACCAGGCCGCGGGGCAGTGGCAATGCGCATGGAGGTGCGGATCAACTCCGGCAGCGCAGCAACCGACGGCACCAGGAAGGCTTCCTTCGAGCAGGTCTTGAAGAAGGCCAACTGGTCGAAACCCTGGCTGGCGATGCCCTTTTCCTTCAGCGGCAGCCAGTCGAGCGGCAATTCCCCAATAATGCCGACCAAGGGAATCGAGGCATTCAGCGCCTCCAGAAAGCCTGCGGGCAGCAGATTGGCGCCGGGACCGACGGTCACATCGCAAATGCCCGGCTTGCCGGTCAGGCGGGCATAGGCATCTGCCGCATAGGCGGCGTTGCGCTCATCGCGCATGAGGATATGGCGGATACGGTCGGAGCGCCGGGAAATCCCGTCATGCAAAGCTGTGGTTTGCCCGCCGGGCATGCCGAAAACATACTCGACTCCGGATCGCGCCAGCATTTCCGCAACCAGATCTCCGATATGTGGTGCCATTGTCATTCCTTTCCTGTCATTTGACAAAGCTTGACCATTCCGCCGCCAGTCGAGGCGGAGGGTCCTTTGGGTTCACGCTAAAGGCCCGTCTATTTGGGCTGTTCTTGGTGGCGGCCTGGTCCTTGAGCAATCAGGCTCAAGGACCCAGGGTGTCAGGCCGCATTGTCCGGGTCCGCTCCGCCATACGGTGCATCAGGGGCCTCAGGGCTTCGTGGGTCTCCCGGTAGAGGGCCAGCAGATCGCGGTAGGAGGCATGCCGCGACGGATCGGGCCGGATTTCCCGGTTGATCCTGACCATCTGGCGCGCTGCGCTCTGCAGGCTGTCATAAGCGCCAGCTCCGACAGAGGCGCCGATTGCCGCGCCCAAGGCGGTTGCATCGCCCACCTCGGGGATTCTCAGCGTCAGGTTGGTCGCATCCGCATGCATCTGCAGCCAGTAAGGCGTGCGCAAACAGCCCCCGGCCACGGTCATGCTGCCAATGGAAATGCCGTTGGCGGTCAGGCGCTCGATAATATTGGCCGTGCCAAGCACCACGGATTCCATCAGCGCCCGTGTGATGTCTGCGGCGCCATGCTTCATGGTCAGGCCCCAGACCGCGCCCTGCAGGTCGTAGTCGATGTAGGGATTGCGGTTGCCCTGCCAGAAATCCAGCGCGATCAGGCCATTGGCACCGAGCGGCACCTCCTCCGCCTCACGCATCATGCGCTCGAAATCGCTTTTCTCACGGCCAAAGGCCACTTCCTGCCACCAGCGCAAAATGCCGCCGGAGGACACCTGCCCGCCTTCCATGACGAAGAGATCCGGCACCACACAATCGGGATGCGGCCCGAAGATGCCCTCCACCTCGGTGTCGGCGTCTGTCATCGGCAGCACCAGATGGGACGTGCCGGTGATCAGCGCGGTCTCACCGTCGCGCAGGGTGTTGAGCCCGGCCATGGCAACATAGGCGTCGGTTCCCCCGCAGACCGTCAGGGTCGAGGTAGTCAGGCCCAGAGCCTCCGCCGCTTCCGCGCTCAAGGGGCTGATGGGCGCGCCGAAGGGCAGCATCCAAGGAGGAAAGCGGCTCTCGATTCCCTCCAGCCCCACAGCCTCGAACAGGCTCAGCGGCCAGCCTCCCTGGCGCGGATCGTAGAACCAGCGGTTGATCGTGTGATTGAGGCCAAGGGTCAGTTGGCCGGACAGACGCAGCGCCATGTAGTCGGCCATCTCGACGAACCAGCGGGTCCGGGCATAGCGCTCTGGTTCCTGCTGCTTGATCCAGAGAATCTTCGGCAGGGCGGTTTCCGCGCTGACACCGCCCCGTGACCGGCGCAGGGCCGGATGGCCGCTGGCTTGGATCTGGTGCGCCTGCGGGGACGCCCGGTTGTCCATCCACAAGATCGCCTCGCCAATAGGGGACAAATTTTCGTCCAGTGCGACAAGCGTGCTGGAGGTGCCATCCGCGCAGATGGCGCGCACGCTGGCGGGGCTGACGCCCGCTTCCGCAACAGCCTCCCGGACGGCGAGGCAGGCTGCCTGCCACCAGTCTTCCGGGGTCTGTTCGGCCCGGCCCGGCTGGGGAAACCGGGTGGGATAGTCCTTGCTGGCGACGGCAAGGAGCTTTCCGTCCGCGCCGCAGATCAGAGCACGGGCGCCGCCGGTGCCACAGTCCAGTCCGATGAACACATCAGACGATCCGCTCATTTTTCGCTCTCCCCGCCGCGGCTGCCATGATGGCGGCCGGCCCATGTGGCAACACCGAGGCCAAGCGCCAGCAGAACGCCTTGAATGATCTGGCGCTGATAGTCCGGCAGGCCGAGCAGAGCCGCGCCACTAAACAGAACCCCGAGAAACAGGGTCGCGGTCAGGGTGCCGAGAATGTTCGGTTTGCCGACATGCACCATCATTCCACCCAGCAGCACCACGGTCAGGCCGTTGATCAGAAAGGGGCCGCCGATGGTGGGCTGGCCGGAAGACAGGCTGGCCGCAAGCATCACCCCGGCCATGGCCGCGCAAAGGCCGGACAGGGTAAAAAGCAAGATCATCAGCCGGGTCACCGGCACGCCGACCGAGCGGACAGCCGCCTCGTTCTGGGCCATGGCATAGATGTAGCGTCCAAGCGTCAGCCGCTCCTGAATGTACCAGGCCGCCAGAGCCAGCACCGCCACCGGCAGCACGATTACCGGCACGACGGACAGAACAGGGGTATTGAGCATCCAGCCCAATGGCCCGGCATCGGCGATGCGGATCACGGTGCCCTTGCCCAAAGCGGCGGCGGCCGAAGCGCAGATGCCCGCCGTGGCGATGGTCACGATCAGGGCGGGCAGCCGCAATGCGGCAACGAGCCAGCCATTGATCAGCCCCGCCAGCACGCCGGTTCCAAGGGCAACGGCTATCGCTACGCTCCAGCCGTAGCCATGAGCGAGCAGCGCTGCCGTCATCATGTTGGCGAGAGCTGCGACCTGCATGAAGCTGACGTCAATCTGTCCTGCCGCGATCACCCAGGTCAGTCCCAGCACCATTACGGCCATGATCGAAAAGGAGCGCAGCATGGAAATCATGTTGGTGCTTTCCACCAGTTGCGGTCGCACCGAGGAAATGGCCAGCGTCAGCAGCACGAGCACGGCGACAAGCCAGAGGTTTGTTATTGTTCGGGCAAGCTTGCGCGCACGCGGGCGTCGAAAGGCGGGGTCCGGATAGGCCATGGTCATTCCTGCCACTCCCTTTTGTTGTTGGTCCTGCCGCTGCCCCGGAAGAACACCGCAAAGGAGCTGGCCCAGTTGCGGGCGAAACCGGAGAACGCCACCACACCCATGAGCAGGATGAGGCTGACCACGCCGTCGCTGTAGTAGTAGGGCACGCCCAGAAGCGAGAAGCCGTCGAGCAGCATGGTGATGAGCAAGATGCCCGCGAACGTCGCCAGCACGGAGGTGCCGGCCATCATGGCCGCGCCCAGGAAGACGCCCGCATAGGCCGGCATCATCAGGTTGGCGCCCTTGTTGGTCTCCGCATTGCCGCTTTCCGCCAGGATCAGCAGCACGGCCAGCACAGTGCAGATGGCGCAAAGCACATAGGCCAGAACCACGTAGTTCTTCACCTGGATGCCGGAGTAATGGGCTGCCACGGGGTTTTCGCCGGCCGCATAAAAAGCATGGCCCGTTCGGGTGCGGTGCATGACGAACCAGGCCGCCGCATAGACCGCGACCAGGAACCACAGCGACACGCCCAGCCCCAGGAAGCGAGCATCGTTCAAGTCGGTGATGCCGCTGGTGAAGAAGTTCTGAAAGATCGACCGGCCGCCCGTGTAGAGAAAGGCAAGGCCAGCGCAGACAGAGCCGGTGGCGATGGTCGTCACGATATCGGGCATGCCGAAACGGCTGATGGCAACGCCGGAGACCATGCCGATCAGACCGCCGGTCACAATGCCTATGGCGACAGCGGCCCAGAGCGGATAGCCCGCCGCAATGACCGCCCCCATGGTCATGGCGGTGAAAGCTGCGACCCCGGCAATCGACAGGTCGAACTTGCGGACCACCACCACGAAGGTCAGGCCGAGGGCCGCAAGGCCGTTGGCCGCCATGTGGCGGGCGATGCCGGAGAGGCTGGCGTGAGACAGGTAACGCGGCTCGGCGATGGTGAACCCGGCAGCCACCAGCACCACCAGCAGCAGGAAGACGAGCGCCCGGCCCCAGATGGAGGGAAGGGGAGACAGAAGTTTCATGCGTGGAGTTCCCCCATGATGCCGGCCATCAGCAATTGGTCGCGGGTGAAGCCTTCCGGCCCCGGGTCGACCTGACGGCCCTTGTGCATGGCGATGGTCCGGTCGGCGACGCCGTTGACCTCGTCGCAGTCGCTGGAGAACACGATCACCGCCGCCCGTAAGGACAGCTCCCGGATCAGCGCGTAGATCTTGGCCCTTGCGCCAATGTCGACACCGACCGTCGGCTCCACAAAAATGTAAAGATCCGCTTCCCTGTAGAGGCCCTTGGCCAAAACGAGCTTCTGCTGGTTGCCCCCGGAAAAGTCGCTGGCCGCCGTGGTCAGGCTCGGCGGATGCAGGGCCATGGCGCGGGTGATCTCGCTGGCGTCCTGGCGCACCTGCCTGCGGCGCAGCATCCAGCCGCCGCCGCTGGCGCGCTTGAGATTGGCCAGCGGCACGTTGAACAGGGGCGAGCGGGTGAGCGTCAGCCCTTCCGTGCGCCGGTCGCCGGGCACGAGGAAAATGCCCGCATCAAGCGCTTCACGGGGAGATTTCGGCGCCAGGGTTCTGCCCTTCAGCACCATCTCGCCTTCTTCCGCAGGCTGAACGCCGTAAACCGCTTTCGCCAGTTCTTCCGCGCCCGAGCCGACCAGCCCGAAGATGCCGACCACCTCGCCCTTGCGGGCTTCAAGGTGAATGTTGCGAAAAGCGCCCGCACTGCCAAACCCCTTCAGACTGAGGACGGTCTCGCCAATCTCCAGCCCCTCCGGGCGGGCCGGGAACACATCGCCGATTTCCTCGCCCAGCATCAGCGTCGCCAGAGACTGGTCCTGCCGCCTGGCCTCCTCTACGCTCATCCGCGCAACGCAGGTGCCGTTGCGGAAGACGGAGAAGCTGTCTGCGATGGCGAACACCTCTTCCAACTGATGGGTGATGTAGATCATCGAAATGCCCTGGGCGCGCAGTTGGCGCATGAGCTTGAACAGGTCCTCCCGCTCCACCTCTGTCAGGGTCGAGGTCGGCTCGTCGAGGATCAGAACCTTGATGTCATCACTGGCGATCGCCTGAAGCACGGCCACGGCCTCGCGCTCGACGGCGGGCATCTGGGCCACGGGCTTGGACAGATCCAGCGGCACGGAGAACCGGGCCAGCAGCGCCTTGGCGCGCTTTTCCAGCGCCTGACGGTCGACCCGGGCAAACAGGCTGCGGCCGGCGCTTTCCCGGCCCAGAAAGATATTGTCGAGACCGCTCATGTCCGGCACCAGCTCGGGATGCTGCTGCACCGTCGCAATGCCCGCGCCGATGGCGTCGTTCGGCCCGCGGAAGTGCACATTCTTGCCAGCGATGCGGATGCTGCCGCTATCTTTCTGGATGATCCCCGAGAGGATCTTGATGAATGTGGATTTGCCTGCGCCGTTGATGCCCAGAAGCGCGTGGATCTCGCCTGCCTCGACGCGGAAATCCACGCCGGTGAGGGCCATGACCGGACCGAACCTCTTGGACACGCCGGACGCCTGAAGGATAGGCGTTCCCATGAGCCTTGCTCCCTTTCGTTCGAGAATCCGCGGAGCCAGCAATGGCCCCGCGGACTTTTCCGTCACAGAGCGCGGGTCCAGCCCAGCTCGGCCGCACGGCCCGGCACGTCGAAATCGTCCGGAATACCGTTGGTCAGCATTTCCTGCGTCACGGCGTAGGTCGGGGTGATCACCAGGCGGGGCGTGTTGCGCCCGGCGAGCTTCTCATGGGCGTAGAACACGCAGGCATAGGCCATTTCGTAGAAGCTCTGCGCCATGGAGAGCTTCAGCGGCGTGCCGCCCGCGATATAGTTGAAGGCCTGCGATCCGCCGTCGATACCGGTGATGATCAGATCGTTGCGGCCTGCGGCGCGAGCCGCCAGCGTGCCTTCCACGGCCGCCCCGTCCCAGGCGCACCAGATGGCATCCACGTCCGGATTGGAGGTGAGGATGTTGTCCACGGCCTGCCGGGGCGAAATGTTGCCTGCCAGCGCAAAAGCCCATTCGGCCACCACCTTGATGTCCGGATAGCGGCGCAGGGTCCATTCCATGCCCAGGGTGCGCTGATCCCAGCTCTCGTTCTGCGGCAGCATCACACGGGCAATCCGGCCCTTGCCGTTCAGGGCCTTGCAGATGTACTCGCAGGAATATTGTCCCATGCCGAAGTTGTTCGACATGGCCGTGGTCACCACTTCCGCGCCCGGCACCGCGCTGTCCGCGCAGAAGACCGGGATACCGGCGGCAATCGCCCGCTTGACAGCCGGGGCAA
This sequence comes from Stappia sp. TSB10GB4, assembly GCF_900185745.1. Lineage (NCBI taxonomy): Bacteria > Pseudomonadati > Pseudomonadota > Alphaproteobacteria > Hyphomicrobiales > Stappiaceae > Stappia > Stappia sp. TSB10GB4. The sequence goes on from NZ_FYAV01000016.1 coordinate 8,814, forward strand.
TGGCGGCCGCATCCGCCGGAGTGATGAACAGGGCGTCGGGCTTGGTTGCCACCAGCGAGTCGATCTGGTCGGACTGGACGCGGGCATCAAACCCGGCGTCGGTCGCATTCAACGTACCGCCCAGGTCGGCAACGGCGGCCCGGAACCCGTCCTGCAGGTGGCGGCCGGAGTCATAGGTGGTCCAGCCCAAAGCGGCGGCAAAGTTCGGATTCGCCCCTTCCGCTCTGAGACCCTTCGGCCACAAGGCAGCCGCACCGGCAAGCGCCGCGGTGCCCATCATGAAGGTCCTGCGGTCGAAACCGGATACTGTCTTTTCCTCGGTCATTCCTGATCCTCCTCCACTTTTGCCCGCCCGCGCATTTCGCCGCGCCGGGCCTTCCTCCCGCTGCATCCGTCTCCTCCCGGAGGCAGCCTTCCTCAGCAAAGCCCGGTAAACGCCTCCCAGCGTTCAAAGGCTTGCGCATAGCTGGCCGCAAAGGCCGCTTCCGGCTCAACGACACCCCGGATGGCGGGACGCTTGAGAATCGCTTCCGGCGGCATGTTGCTGGCGGCGATCATGCCCAGCCGGGCCGCGCCAAAGGCCGCGCCAAGTTCGCTGGCTTCCGGCAAGTCCAGTTCGACACCAAGGCTCGTAGCCAGCATCGACATCCAGACACGGGACCGGGACCCGCCGCCGATGGCGAGCAGCCGCTTCAGGTCCGTGCCGCTGGCACGGAAGGCGTTGGCGCATTCCAGCACCGCAAAGGCCACTCCCTGCATCACCGCCTGGGCCATCGCCGCATCGTCATGCTGATGGGCCAGGCCGAGAAAACCGCCCCGGATTGCCGCGTCGTCCCGCGGCGACCAGCAGCCATCCAGAAAGGGGACAAAGAGCAGATCCGTTGCCGGGCGCGGCTTGTCGCCGACAAGGGCTGCAAGTTCCGCCGGGCTCTTCTTCAGCCGGGCGGACAGCCAGGTCAGGCAGGATGTTGCCGACAGGACCACCGACATCTGATGCCAGCGGTCAGGGACCGCATGGCACAGGGACTCGATGGCCGCTCCGCCGGCATTGCGCGGCGTGTTGTTGGCGACGAACAGAACCCCGGAGGTGCCGAGCGAAACTGTGCCCTCACCATCCTCGATGACACCGGTGCCGCAGGCGCCGCAGGCGTTGTCGCCGCCTCCTCCCGCGATCACAGGCCGCCGGTGCATGCCCCAGCGGCTGGCAAGTTCGGGCAGAAGCACCCCGGAAACCGCTGTTCCTTCGCAAAGACGCGGCATGTGCGACCGGTCAAGGCCACAGGCCGCCAGCATCGCGTCCGACCAATCCCGGCGGGCAAGGTCGACCCACATGGTCCCGCTGGCATCGGCCATGTCCGACACCATCTCCCCTGTCAGCCGCAGGCGGATATAGTCCTTTGGGAGCAGCACCTTATGGATACGGGCGAACAGCTCGGGCTCGTGACGGCGCAGCCAGAGAAGCTTGGAGGCGGTAACGCCGGGGGTTGGCTTGCGCCCGACCCGGTCCAGAAGGTCGGGGACGGCGGCTTCCAGCTCCCGGCATTCTGCGCCGGTGCGGGTGTCGTTCCAAAGGATCGCCTGCCGCAGCGGCTTGCCGTCCTCGCCCAGGACCGTTGCGCCATACATTTGGCCGGACAATCCGATGCCTTCCACGGCGGCGAGCTTGTCAGGATGGCTGGCGGCCAGAGCATCCAGCGTCTCGGTGACGGCGTCCCACCACAGGGACGGATCCTGCTCGGACCAGCCCGGATGGGCGCGAGTGACGGAGAGCGGGCGCGATGCCGCTTCGGCCACCAGTTTCTGCTCCCCGTCGATCAAGATCGACTTCACCCCGGACGTGCCAAGGTCGATGCCTAAAAACATGATGTCTCCTCCCAGTTCCCGCCGCCCCCACGGCAGGTGAACTCTCATGTCCCTTGCTGCTTCTCTTGTCTGCCAGTCCTCCTGTCTTCCCCCTTGTCTTCCTGATTGCTCAGGCCCTGCGCGCGGCTGCTCCCGCACCCGTCTCCTCCAGGAAGTGATCCAGCGCTTCGATCTCGTCAGGGCGCATGCGCAGACCCAGCTTGCTGCGCCGGAAGACGATATCCTCGGCGCTGACAGCCCATTCAGCCTCCTGCAGGTAGCGGACCTCCGCCTCGTGCAGGCCCGCACCGAATGCCTGTCCCATCTCCTCACGGGACCGGGCATCTCCGATGGCGGCTCCCGCACGGGTCCCGTACTGGCGCACCAGCCGCACGGCCTCAGCCCTGCTCAGGAACGGGTGATCCTTCTGGAACTTGTCCACCACCGCATCGAACTCTCCGGGCGCAAAGCCGCCCCCTGGCAGCGGAAACCGGCCAGTCCAGCCCGCGGCGAGACCGCCCCTGGCAGGTTGGCCGATACGGGAGACGATATGCTCCATCGCAGCCTCTGCCAGCCGTCTGTAGGTTGTGATTTTCCCGCCGAAAACAGAGAGAACGGGCGCCTCCTCGCGGCCGTCCACGTCCAGCACGTAATCCCGGGTTGCTTTTTGGGCTTCCGAGCTGCCGTCGTCATAAAGCGGACGCACGCCGCTGTAGGTCCAGACCACGTCCGCGGGCGTGACCGGCGTCTTGAAGTAGCTGCTTGCCAGACCGCACAGATAGGCGATCTCCTCCTCCGAGGCCGCCACCTTGGCCGGATCGCCCGGATAGTCCCGGTCCGTGGTGCCGATCAGCGTGAAGTCATCTTCATAGGGAATGGTGAAGACGATCCGCCCATCCGCATTTTGAAAGATGAAACAGCGGTCATGGCTGTAGAGCTTGGGCACCACGATATGCGAGCCCTGCACCTGGCGGATCCGACCTTTCGGCGGTGTCCCCGCAATCTCCCGCGCAACGGCATTCGCCCAGGGGCCGCCCGCGTTGATCAGCATGCGGGCGGTGAGGGTCTCTTCCCGTCCGGTCAGCAGGTCACGGGTCGTCACCCGCCAGCCACCGCCCGGCAGCGGTTTGGCGCTGGTGCAGCGGGTGCGTGAGCGGATCACCGCGCCGCGCTCATGGGCATCGCGGGCGTTCAACACCACCAGCCGGTTGTCCTCCACCCAGCAGTCCGAATATTCAAAGCCAAGGGTCAGATCGTCCCGCAAACCCTCTCCCAGCGGGGACCGCCTGAACTCTACCTTCGAAGTGCCCGGCAGCAGCTTCCGCCCGCCAAGGTGATCGTAGATGAAGAGGCCGAGGCGTAGCAGCCAGGCGGGGCGCATGCCCTTGGCATGCGGCAGCACGAAGCGCAGGGGCCGGACGAAATGCGGCGCGATGCCCCACAGAACCTCCCGCTCGACCAGGGCTTCCCGCACCAAGCGGAATTCGTAATGCTCCAGATAGCGCAGGCCGCCATGAAGCAGCTTGGTCGAGGCGGAAGACGTCGCTCCGCCCAGATCCCCCTGCTCGCACAGGAAGACGGAATACCCCCTGCCCACCGCGTCGCGGGCGATGCCGCAGCCATTGATGCCGCCGCCGATGATGGCCAGATCGTAGCGCGTCTCAGGCATGGTTCAGCTCCGCTGTCCGCAGGGAGCCACGCGCTTCAAGAATGCGCTCGGCGATCTGCACGAAGCCACCGCCGCCTTCGGCGTCCGCCACATAGGCAGGCGGGTTGAAGCTGGCCGGATCAAAGTCCCGGACATTCGCGACGCCACAGGAATTGACGAAGAAACCGAACATCGGCCCGTCGTTCGGGCTATCGCCCGCAAAGACGATCCGGTCCCCGTCCCGGTCGATATCGAGGCCAAGAATGTCCTTGGCAAAGATCCGGGTCATGGACAGCTTGTCGTAGTTGCCGAACCAGCCGTTCACATGGATGGACGACAGTTTGGCCACCGCCCCGGCCTCGGCGAAGATATCAAGAATGCGCTGGACCTGATCTTCCGGCAGCGGGGGAACGTCCTCGCAAAAGTCGATGGCCAGATCCGCCTCGCGGTAAAGCTGGTCGGAGGCAATGCCCGCACCGGGAACCTCTCTCAGGATCTTCTCACGAAGGGCTTCGAGCTTGGCCCTGTTGGCCCGCCGTTCTTCACCTGACGCAAAGAACTTCTGGCGCATGACACGGGCATCCCGGTCATACGAGAAATAGAAGGCGCCATTTTCACCCACCACACCGGCCACAGGCCAGAAGCGGGCAATCATGTCGCACCATCCTGCGGGGCGGCCCGTGATCGGCACCACCGCAAGCCCCGCCTGAGCCAGCTTTTCCAGCGCCTGGTAGGCGGCGGCGGGCAGTTGGCCATCGGTGGTCAGCGTGTCGTCGATGTCGGTCAGCACGGCCACGCAGCGCGCCAGTGCCCGGTCATCCATGTCGCGCAGGGGTTTCATCAGACGGTTTCCTCAATGAAATCTTCCAGAATGCCCATGTCCGCAGCCATATCGAGCAGGGAGTAGCGGTCGCGCATTTCGCGGCAATAGCGCAGGGCATCCGCATAAAGCTGCCGGTCGAGACCGATTTCCTGGGGCGTTGCCCCGCCGCCGGCCGCTCTCAGATGCGCGGCCATTTCGTCCGCATCCAGCATCATTGCGCGCAGGGTCTGGCGCAGCTCCGGCCAGAGCTCCGCAAGGCGCGTGTTGAAGGCTGCCGCTGCTGCCTCGTCCATCGCCTTGGCCCGGCTGGCCTCAAGGCAGTCTTCGACGGCCGCGTCGGGATAGCGGGCGCGGATGGCGGCCTCATCCGGCTGCCAGGGCTTCACTCGGGGCGCTTCGTCCCTGGACAGGATCCGGTCTTGCAAACGGGCCATGGTGATGGAGGCGACCCCCACCTGCTGTCCATGCACGGTGCCTGGATGACGGCTGCCTGCGAAACTGTCGATCCAATGGGAAATCTGGTGCTCGCCCATGGAGCCCGGATGGCTCATGCCCACCACTGCAATGCCGAGGCCGCCGAGGGTCAGCAAGCGCTGCAGATAGCCGATGGCCTCGTGGTCCCGTGCACCAAGTCCGGCGGTGCGCTCCAGCACCGCCCGCTCATCGTCCTGCTGCAACACATAGGGTGCAGTGGCATAGCGTGTGCTGAGCATGACATGAGAGAAATACCAGTCTACCTGGGCTGTCGGCCGGCACAGGCTGTCGCCCAGCCCTGCCCCGATCAGATATTGCGGCGCTCCGGCGGACACAGCGATGTCGATGAAAACCCCCTTGGCCGCATGGGCGTTGCGAGTGGTCTTCAGGCCGGAATCGAGCGTGATCGAGGCCGTGGATGAGGTGTATCCGTTCATGGAGGGCGCGGTGCCGAACACGCTGTAGGACCGGCCGTCGAGATAGGTCGCGTATTTGCAAAGGTCGTTGATCGTGCCGGACCCGACAGCCACCAGCGCCGCGTGCTTCTTCGTCCGCTCCTGAAGGGCGCGGACACAAGCCATGTCTGCATGGGGATGGTCGAGAAGCACAAGCTCGGCCCGGTTGCCGATACGGCTGGCAATGCGCGAGCCCATGGCATCGGCCGTATGGCTGTCACAGACCACCGCATAGCTTTCCGCCGGCATCACGCTGTTCAGCATGTCCGGCGCGGCCTCGGCGAACCCGTCACCAATGTCGATGTGGCGGAAGGGAACGGAAACGGGAGCGCCCGTGTCCGGGTCACGCCACCGGCCTTGCGTCACGTCGCCGATAAGGGCGTTCCAGCCCCCGCTCAGCGCATGGCCTGTCATGCGCGGCACGTTCATTCACCCCTCCCAAGCTTGAACCCTGCCTCTGGGATGAAAGTTGCCAGTTCTTGTTGGCATATGTCAATGACGTATTTCAGAATTATGTGGCATATGCCAAAAAATGCGGGAGGCCGCTCTAAACAATGGAAACCGGCGCGAAAATCTGCCAAGGACGGCTCAGGACGGAAGGAGCCTGCATGTCGAAGAAGTACAATCAGGGGAAGAGCACGGCGGAGGTCCGCGGCGGCGCACCACGACGGGCAGTGCCCTCGCAATTCGCCATGGACGAGGTGCTGTGGGCGGCTTGGCTCTACTATGAGCAGGGCTACAAGCAGGACCAGATTGCCGAGGAGCTGCGCATATCCCGCGCTTCGGTGTTCAATCTGCTGCAACGGGCCAAGGATGAGGGCGTTGTGACAATCGCCATCGACCCGACCCGCATGGCGCGGATCGAGATGGCGCAGAAGCTGTGCGAAAAGACGGGGCTCAACGAGTGCTATCTGCTGCCGCATGCGGGCGGGGCCGCGCCGCTGACAGAGCTGATCGGCCAGCTTGGCGCCCGGGTTCTGGAAACCCGCCTGCAGCCGGACGACACTATCGGCGTTGCCTGGGGCCGCACTGTGCTGAGCCTGTCCCGCACCCTGACCCCAGGCCGCTTCCCGGGTATCACAGTCGCCCAGACCACCGGCAGTTCTGCGGCGACCTTCGACTTCTCACCGGTTCTGTGCACGTCCAACATCGCAGCAAAGCTGAATGCTCGCGCCGTCAACCTGCATGCGCCGGGCGTGGTGTCGTCACCGCACGTGAAAGATATCCTCATGGCGGAACCGGCCATACGCGAGCATTTCGAAATGCTGCGACACTGCAGCAAGATCCTTTTTGGCGTGACCCAGTTGACCGGCCCCACCCTGTTGGTGCAGGGCGGTTTCATGACCCAGGAGGAAATCCAGTGCTATCTCGACCTTGGCGCGGTCGGCTTCGCCTCCGGCTATTTCTTCAATCGCGATGGAGAGATCGTGATCAGCGAGTTCGATGAACGGCACATCACCATGGACGAGGAGGAAATGTGCAACGTGCCCGAGCGCATCTGTGTGGGAGGCGGCCCGGAAAAAATCGAGGCCATCCACGCCATGCTCCAGTCCCGCCTTGCCAGCATCCTCGTTACCGATGAAGCCACCGCCTTGGGCATCCTCAGTCTTTAAAGGGGACCAGAACCTTTTCACACCTCGATGTCGAGGGCGGCGGTGAAGAGGCGGTCCAACTGCCGTGACAATGGCCGATTATCAGTGGTCGATTATCATTGGCCGGCCGAAGCGAACTGCCCCCGGGGCACCGATCACAACGCCACAGCGGTCGGCGTCGGGCGTGTCGATGTGCTCAATGTCGAACGGGCTGAGGCGGTGCATCCGGCAGAGCCTCCTCAGTTCATGCTTTGTTCTAAATCTGCACCAGAAACGCCAAAAGCCCCGTCCGTGAGGATCGGGGCTTTCGTCTCAAGCGTTGATTTTGCTTGGGTATCTTGGTTGCGGGGGCAGGATTTGAACCTGCGACCTTCAGGTTATGAGCCAAGCGTAAACCCATTATTGGCACAAATCGCCAACAATTCTCAACAACCATGCCGCTGAAATAACGTGATTTTCTGATTGAACCCTTCAGGCTCGTGTTGAGGCTTTTTGCTTCTCAGTGTGCCAAAAGTGTGCCAAAAATAGCTTGGCACATCCGCGCCGCCCCCTCTCCTCCTCGCATTCCCGAGGCACACCATGGCGACCATCCAGAAGCGTGAAGGCAAGAAAGGCCCATCCTATCGGGTCATGGTTCGGATGAAGGGTTTCCCCGACCAGGTGCGCACCTTCAAGCGACTGACGGACGCCAAGCAGTGGGCGTCGGACACCGAGAGCGGCATCCGCAAGGGCGAGTTCAAGAACGTCGTCCGCACGGCCGCGAGCAAGACCCTCCAGGACGTGATCGACCGCTTCCGCAAGGAGGTGTTCGTCCACCGGGCAGAGAGCACCAAGCGGGCGGAAGGCTCCTTCCTCGCCTACTGGGAGAAGACCCTCGGGCAATACTCCCTCGCCTACATCACGGCCGACATGGTCAGCGACAAGCTCGCCGAGCTGGCCGCCGCCGGCGACGGTCGGCGCAAGCCGCCCGAGGAAGGCGAAGAGGCCAAAGCCCCGAAAGCGGCGCCCAAGCCGAAGAGCCGCAAGACGATGAAGCACTACCGCGACATGCTGGCGGTGCTGTTCAAGTACGCGGTCCAGTGGGGCTGGACGGGGTCGAGCCCACTGGATGGCGTGAACCGGATTACCAAGATCAGGAACGAGCGTATGCGCTATCTGAGCGATGCCGAGCGCAAGCGTCTGCTCGATGCCTGCAAGGCCAGCGACAACGAGCACCTCTACCCCGTGGTGGTGTTCGCGCTGTCCACCGGCGCACGGAAGAGCGAAATCCTCGGCCTGACGCTGGCCGATCTCGACCTCGACCGTGACACGGCCGTGCTTCGCGATACCAAGAACGGCGATACGCGGGCGGTGCCCGTCGTTCATCACCTGCGCGACGTGCTCGAAGGGCAGGTCGAGAAGGTGAACGGCATCTATAAGGAACTGGGCTCACCGCCGGGGCCGCGCTGGCTGTTCCCGCGCCGCGACGGCGAGGCGCCGATCGACATCCGCACGGCCTGGGAGAACGCCCGCGAGGCGGCGGAGATCGCCGACTTCCGCTTCCATGACCTCCGGCACTCAACGGCCAGCTACCTGGCCATGAACGGGGCCAGCCTCGTCGAGATTGCCGAAATCCTCGGCCACCGGACACTCCAGATGGTCCGGCGGTATGCCCACCTGTCCGAGAGCCACGTCAAGGGCGTGGTCCGGGAATTGAACGAGAAGATGTTCTGAGGCATAGATGAGGCTTCCTGCTGTTTATAGGCCCCGAACCATGAGGAAAACATGGTGGATTACAGGGACCTCGCTACCGTGAAGCAGGTTGCGGCGGATTCGCCGGTCATCACGGAGCACACGTTGCGCTGGTGGATATTCCATGCGGAGACGAATGGACTGAAGCCCGCGCTGCTGAAGATCGGTGGCCGCGTCTACATCGACCGCGCCGAATTCAACAAGTGGCTGGAGGGCCAGCGTATGGCTCCAAAGCCGTTGAAGCCCGCGGCCTGACCGGCCCCTATCGACGACTGAAGCCCCGCCGAAAGGCGGGGCTTCTTTTGCGTGCGCCCATCTGCTCATGCTGCAGCGGCGTATGTGGCCGACGGGCATTTTCACATTGCTGGAGTGGTTTTATGGTGTAATTATGATGCACGATTCGGAGTGATAAAATGGCCAGACCGAAAAGTGACAAACGCGTGGTCCGCCTCTCAGTTTCGCTGTGCGAGGAGGATCATGCCGAAGTGGCGCGGCTAGCGGCCGAACTGGACCTATCGACCGCATGGGTCATCCGGCGAGCCGTGTCGGAGTTCGTGGCTCGCCATGGTAATAGGAAGGTGGACGACTTGCCGCTAAAGCGACCGGGGCATCGAGCCGCATAGAGCAACGGGAGGGGGGCGCTGGTGGGAAGCGACTTCGCAAAGGCGACGGCTATGACTGCATCTCATGCAGATGCGCCCGCGTTGAAGTCCATCACGGATGTCCGTCCGCTTTACTTTCTGCCGACCGAACCTCTTGCCGATGAGGTTCTGATCCCTGGCTTCCGTGCGTCCACCAAGGTCGATTGCATGGTCGGTTTCTTTTCCAGCGAGGTATTAGCCTCACTGGCACCAGGCTTGGCCACGTTTATAGCTCAGTCAAAAGATAGCTTCCGACTCATTATTAGCCCGCTTTTGCGAGCCGCTGATATGGCCGCGATCGAGGCTGGGACGCGGACGCCTGAGAGCGTCGCGTCAGAAATTCTGGAAGACTTGGTTCTCACGGAAGACCTGATCCAACGACATACGCTCAAATGCTTTTCATATTTGTTGCGTATCGGGCGTCTGGAAATTCAAGTCGCCCTAGGGCCAAGACTCATAACCAGTAGCTGACTGTTGCGGCGATGCAGACGGCGGCGAGGAAGTTCCGGGCGAGCCGATCGTAGCGGGTTGCGATGCGGCGGAAGTCCTTGATGCGACAGAACATGCG
>NZ_FYAV01000013.1:0-12755 GCF_900185745.1 Stappia sp. TSB10GB4
GTCTCTCCGGCGGCATCAACCCCGTGGAGTTGGAAGAGATGCTTGGACGTGTCCATGCCGATGCGCGTAATCTCGTTCATTGGGCGGCTCCTTCGATGTGTTGGGACCATCATCTTGGCGCAAAACGGCGCCGGATGGGGGCCGTCCACCCCAACGGAACCATTGGCACCCTCAGCCGGTGTGGGACGGGAGGGGCGGCCGTCGTGCCGTCCTCTTCGCGCCTACCTCTGTCTTCGTCATTCCGGCCAAGCGCAGCGCAGAGCCGGAACCGGGGAGCCACGGCGGTTGCGGGTTCGTTCGAGAGCGCACCCCATAGGCTCTCGGCTCTCCGATCCCGCATCTGCGCTTCGCTCCGTGCGGGATGACGCTGGGAGAGAGCGGTGCGGGATGACGCGAGGAGGGGGCGGAGCGAAGCTAGCCGCCACCGGCGTTTGTGGTGGGATTGGGGAGCGCCGTCGAGAGGTCCTCAGCGCGCCTTTCTGGCCTGACCGGGCGGCGTTCCGACAACGCGCTTGTAGGCGCGGCTGAAGGCGGCCTGCGACTGATAGCCGAGACGATGGGCGACCTCCTCGACCGGCAGCCGGTCGCGGGTCAGCCACTGCGCGGCAAGGCGCATCCGCAGGGAGGCGACATAGCGCAGCGGCGTGGTGCCGGTGGCGGCGGCGAAGCGCTCGGCGAAGACCGAGCGCGAGCTGCCCATCGTCGCGGCCATATCCACAAGGGTCCAGTTGCGCCCCGGATCGCGGTGCAGCGCCGCCAGCACCCGGCCGAGGCGCGCATCGCGCAAGGCCGCGACCCAGCCGGTGGCATCGCCGCAGCCGCACTCGACCCAGGTGCGGATGACCGAGACAGCAACGACCTCGGCGAGCCGCGCCAGGATGCTGGCCGACCCCGCCCGGTCCCCCGTCATCTCGCGCTCCATCGCATCGAGCAGCGGCCGCACCTCCGGCTGCTGGCCCGTCGGCGCGCTGACGAGGAGAAATTCCGGCATCAGCTCGATCAGGGGATGCAGCGTGTCGAGCTCCAGTTGCATCCGGGCGGTGAAGATCAGCACGTCGCGGGAGCGGCATTGCTCCTCCTCCAGCGCGTCGACCCGGCAGATGCCTGGGCATAGCGGGACGGCCTCATAACTGTCGAACGGCCGGATATCGACGCCCGGCCCCGAGACGATGGCATGCGCGCCGCCGCGCGGCAGCAGCACCGCATCGCCGCAGGAGACGGGAACCATCTCGCCGGACGGCGTCTTGAGAACGGCCGCCCCGGCGGCAACGAAATGAAACCAGGCTTCCCGCGCCTCGGCAAAGCCGATGCCAAAGGGCGCGGAGAAACGCAGCCTGCTGTAGCTGGCGCCGCGCAGCCGCATGCCCATCAGCAGTTCGCTGACGGGATCGGGGAGCGGCGATTGTTGAATTCCGGACGATCGGTCAAGCATGGCGGAAATTCTGGCATGGATCGTCTGGGAAATCCAGCCATCTTAGGGACAACTCTCTGACCACGGGTGGATCCCACAGATGACTGACAGACATACCGCTGCCGGTGCGCCGGCCGCCTCCATGGCGCCCGCCTGGGCCGCCGTCTTTTCCATGAGCCTCGGCGTCTTCGGCCTGGTCGGCGCCGAATTCCTGCCCGCCAGCCTGCTGACCCCGATGGCCGCCGATCTCGGCATCACCGAGGGCCTTGCCGGCCAGGCGGTCACCGCCACGGCGGCAATGGGCGTGGTCGCCAGCCTGACCGTCGCCGCCCTCACCCATCGCATCGACCGGAAGCTGGTGCTGATCGGCTTCTCCCTGCTGCTGATCGTCTCCAACCTGATCGTCGCCTTTGCCGGCAGTGTCGAGGTGCTGCTGGCCGGCCGGCTGCTGCTGGGCGCCGCGCTCGGCGGCTTCTGGTCGCTCTCAACTGCCGTCGTCATGCGCCTGGTGCCGGAAGCGAGCGTGCCGAAGGCGCTGTCGATCATGGTTTCCGGCGTCTCGGCGGCGACGATCTTCGCCGCCCCGGTCGGCAGCTATCTCGGCGATCTGGTCGGCTGGCGCCTGGTCTTCGCCGGGGCGGCCGGACTGGCGGTCGTGGTGCTGGCGGTGCAACTGGCGACCCTCCCCGCCCTGCCGCCGCGCGGCCGCTCGCGGCTCTCGACCCTGGCCGTGCTGATGTCGCGCCGGCACATCGCCCTCGCCATGCTGGCCGTGCTGATGGTCTTCGCCGGGCATATGTCGCTGTTCACCTATATCCGGCCGTTCCTCGAGACCATCACCGGGATCGGCGTCACCGCCATCTCCGCGACGCTGCTGGCCTTCGGCATCGCCTGCTTCGCCGGCAACTATCTCGGCAGCCTGCTGGTCGCCCGCTCGCTGCGCCTGACGCTGGCGCTCGCGCCGCTCGCCATTGCCACCCTGGCCTTCCTGCTCACCAATCTCGGCGCCAGCTTCCCCTCCACGCTCGCGATCATCACGCTGTGGGGCCTGGCCTTCGGCACGGTGCCCGTCGCCTGGTCGGCCTGGATCTCGCGGGCCGTCGCGGACGAGGCGGAAAGCGCCGGCGGGCTGCTGGTCGCGGCGATCAACCTCGCCATTGCCGCCGGCGCCGCCATTGGCGGCCTGGTGCTGGACCTCAGCGGCGTCACCAGCGTGTTTCTCACCAGCGGCTCGGTGCTGGTGCTGGCGAGCCTGACCGTGCTGGCCGGGGTGCAGACCGGCCGGGCGCCGGCGCGGGCCTGAGCCCCCGCTTCCCCGCTCCGCTCACCCCCGCTCCCGCCGCGCACCCTTGCGGCGGGAGCCTTCTGGCGTCTCGGAAACATAAATTGACAAAATAGCGATAACACGCAACGCGCGGCTCGGGTTAGAGAAGACCAACGAGGCTGGGCGGTTCCAGCCCCTTCCTTCCGGAGCGGCCCGCGCCCTTGCGACGCGCCGCCCCGTCCCCCACCCCTGTTGCGGATCCAGGCAATGTCCGAACGTGTTTCCTCAAGACCGGCCGAGCCGGTTCCCGCCTTCGCCGCCGCCGAGGCCGGCGCTGCCCTGCCCGGCTCGCGCCCCGCCGGCGGTGCGCCGACCGGCACCGGCTGGCGCTCCCCCCTCGTGCTGCTGATGATCATGGCGGCGGCGATGCAACTGTCCTTCGCCGCCTGGTGGAACCTCATGAACAATTTCGCGGTTCATGAACTCGGCTTCACCGGGCGCGAGATCGGCATCCAGCAGTCGATCCGCGAGATTCCCGGCCTGCTCGCCTTCACCGCGATCTACCTGCTGCTGTTCATGCGCGAACAGACGCTGGCCTATCTGTCGCTGGCGCTGCTCGGCATCGGCGTCGCCGCCACCGGCTACTTTCCGACGATCTGGGGCTTCTACCTGACGACGCTCGTGATGTCGGTGGGCTTCCACTATTACGAGACGATGAACCAGTCGCTGTCGCTGCAGTGGCTGCCCAAGGAACGGGCCGCCGCCGGCATGGGCAAGATCCTGTCGATCGGCGCCGCCGCCCAGCTCGTCGCCTATGGCCTGATCTTCTTCGCCTGGCAGTCCCTCGAACTCAGCTTCACCACGGTGTTCCTGGTCGCCGGCCTGCTGACGCTGGTGGTCCTCGCCTTCCTCGTCGTCGCCTTCCCGCAGTTTCGCGAAGGCGTGCCGCAGCGCAAGAAGATCGTCCTGCGCAAGCGCTACTGGCTCTATTACGCCCTGACCTTCATGGGCGGCGCGCGGCGGCAGATCTTCACCGTCTTCGCCGGCTTCCTGATGGTCGAGCGCTTCGGCTACGACGTCCACGAGGTCGCGGCGCTCTTCCTGGTCAACGGCGCGGTGAACATGCTGCTGGCGCCGAAGATCGGCGCCTGGATCGGCAAGGTCGGCGAGAAGACCGCGCTGACGGTGGAATATATCGGGCTTATCGGCGTCTTCGCGACCTATGCCTTCGTCACCAACGCCTATCTGGCCGGCGCGCTCTATGTGATCGATCACGCCTTCTTCGCGATCGCCATCGCCATGAAGACCTATTTCCAGAAGATCGCCGATCCGGCCGACATCGCGCCGACCGCCGGCGTCGCCTTCACCATCAACCACATCGCCGCGGTGTTCATCCCGGCGCTGTTCGGCCTGATCTGGCTGATCTCGCCGGCCGCCGTCTTCCTGACCGGCGCGGCCATGGCCTGCGTCAGCCTGACCCTGTCGCGGCTGGTGCCCGACGCCCCGCGCGAAGGCAACGAGGTGGTGTTCTTCTGGCGCAAGCCGGCGGCCGCTCCCGCGGAATGAGGCCGGAGCGCTCGTGCAAACACAATGACAGTATGGGAAGACAACGGGCCGGGCGCGAAAGCCCCCGGCCCTTTCGTCAGGCCTGGCGTTCGGGAATGCGGACGACGAGGCCGTCCATCGCCTCGCTCACCTTGATCTGGCAGGACAGGCGCGAGGTCGGCTGGACGTCATAGGCGAAGTCCAGCATGTCCTCTTCCATCGGCTCGGGCGAGCCGGTGACCCCGGTCCAACTCTCGTCGACATAGACATGACAGGTGGCGCAGGCGCAGGCGCCGCCGCACTCGGCCTCGATGCCGGAGACCATGTTCTTGATGGCGTTCTCCATCACGGTCGAACCGACAGGGGCATCCACGACGGTTTCGGCACCGTCGGCGGCGATATAGGTGATCTTCGGCATGGGCGGCAGGTCTCGGCGCTGGAACGGCACGGGAAGTCTCTCGCTCCCGACATAACCAATCGCGCCGAAACGTCAAGCATCCTGCCGCAGATGCGCAGGGGTGCGGGGGGGGGGGGGGGGGGGGGGGGGGGGGGGGGGGGGGGGGGGGGGCGCGGGCTCAGCCGCGCAGGATGTCCTCGATGAAGACGCCCGCCGCCGCAACCGCCGCGCCGACATCGGCAAGGTCGGCGGACAGGCCGGCATCCAGCGCTTCCTGCTGGCGCTCGACCGAACGGGCGACCTGCCAGGCGCCGATCCCGCGCGCCGAGCCGAGCAGGGTGTGCAGCAGCCGTGCGAGCGCCGCCCCGTCGCCCATCTCGTCGCCCGTCTCGCCGCCCGCCTCGCTCATGCGCTCCAGCAGCATGCGCGACTGCAGCACGAAGAGGCGCAGCACCTCGCGCTCGAGATCGCGATTGCCGAGCGTGTGGCGCGCGAGATGGACCAGATCGACCGGAGCGTCGAGAGCGGCGTCTGGGGAGACGTTGGGGGAGACGTTGGGGGAGGCGCCGGTTTCGGCGCTCCCGGCGGCGGTTACCCTCTTCGCGCCGCCTCCGGCGGTGTCAACGCGTCGTGCTGTTGCCTGCATGGCGGACCCTCTCGTTGGAGCCCCCCCTTTCGGAGCCCCGTTCCTCGGCCGCGAGACCGGACGCGGTCGCGCGGTGCCCGTCTGGCAGGGTCGTTAAAACTGACGAAAACGAGGTTAAGCATGCCGGAGATTTCCACCGCCCCGGCCAACAAAGTGAATCTTTGGTTAACGCTTTGAAACGCTTTTCTCCCGGGCGGCGAAAACCGACAACCGGCGATGCCCGCCGCGCCGACGGCACCCGACATGCCGTGGCCGGTTGCGAGGCGGCGCGCGAGGGCGGGCGAACGCTAGGCGGACCGGTCCGCCCGCACGGCGGCGCGCCCGGCCTCTGTCAACCGGCAAACCAGCCAGTCGGGCTTGATCGGGTTGGAAAACCAAGGCTCTGCCCATCCCGCCGCAAGGCAGGAGCGGATGGTCGCCTCCGGCACCCGGCGTCCGTCCGCATCGAACAGCGGCAGCTTGCCGCCGGCCTGATCCAGCCCCCTTGCGAGCCAGGCGGCCTGCACGGCGGAGGGCCCGCGCGCGGCCTTGCGCGCCCCCTGTTTGCCCCTCGCGCCGCCCTTGGAAGAGGCACCGCCGTTCCCGTTCGATGCACCGCTCATGCCCCTCATCTCCTTGTCATGACTCTGCAAATTGTTGTTCGCCTCGGCAGATTGTGTCATTAGCTTTAGGTGTGCGGCAAGTTTGGGAGAGCCGTGCCCAGCGACCAGAGGCCGGTCGCGGGCGCAACCGCAATGCCTCTCCCCGACACGATTCCGGCTCAGCGCCGAATCCGTCATGCCGGACAAGGTCTTGCGGCGCCGCGTTTAGCGCCGCGGCACCCGATGTGTAACGAGTACGGACGCGAGGCAAACGAGATATGGCAAATCCCCCGAAGGCCAAGGATCCCGCCGAGGCTGCTCTGTCGGCTGTCGAGGAAGCGCTGAAGATCGATTTCGGCGACCTGGACGACAGCGGCAAGGCGGGCGGCAACGGGTCCGAGATCGCGAGCGCGGGACCGGCAAGCAGCGAGCGCATCAGCGAGCGCTCTGGCGACATCGCCGCGACATCGGCCGCCTCCGACAGCCAGCGCGCGTCGGGCCGGCGCGGTCGCGGCGGCGGACGGCCGACCTCGGCCGCCAATGACGACCGCCGCACCATCGGCAATCTCATCTATGCCCTGCAGCGCCGGCCGAGCTCGGCGCCGTTCTGGTTCGCCCTCGCCCTCAGCATCGTCTGGGTGGCGGTCGGCTGGTGGCTCGCCTCGGCCACCTTCAGCACCGAACTGTCCAGCCTCCAGAGCGCCGGCGACATCGCGTCCTCGCCCTCGCTCATCCTGCTGGCCGTCGCGGTCGCCGTGCCCGTGCTGTTCTTCTGGGCGATGGCGCTGATGATCTTCCGCGCGCAGGAAATGCGCATCGTCGCCCGCGGCATGACCGAGGTCGCCCTGCGCCTCGCCGAGCCGGAGGACGTCGCCAAGGAGTCCATTCTCAGCGTCGGCCAGGCGATCCGCCGCGAAGTCGCCGCCATGGGCGACGGCATCGAACGCGCGATCGCCCGCGCCAGCGAGCTGGAAGTCCTCGTCCACAACGAGGTTTCCTCGCTGGAGCGCTCCTATAATGACAATGAACTGAAGATCCGCGCGCTGATCGACGAACTGGTCATCCAGCGCGAGGCCGTCGTTTCCAACGCCGACCGGGTGCGCGACAGCATCACCGGCGCGCATGAGAGCCTGGCGGCGCAGTTGCAGGCGACCTCCGAGAGGATCGGCGAGATCACCGACACGGCGACCGACCGCCTCTCCGGCGCCATCGAGGCGCGCGTCAGCGAGTTCAACGCCACCGTCGACGGCCGCGTGCGCGAGATCACCGACACGTTCAGCACCGCCGGCGGCGAGCTGATCGACAACCTCGCCGCGCATGGCGAGAGCTATGTCGCCCGCCTCACCGGCACCGGCGAGACGCTGGTCGACAGCATGAGCCGCACGGGCCGCGAATTCGCCGAAACGCTGGAATCGCGCGGCACGGAGATCAACGACCGCTTCGCCACGACCGCGAACGAGTTCGTCGAGACGCTGTCGCTGCGCGGCGGCGAGATCAACGACCGTCTGGCCGAAACCTCGGCCAACCTGTTCGAGACGCTGGAGAGCCGCGGCACCGAGATCAACGACACGCTGGCGACCACCGGCGCCTCGATCGTCGACACCCTGTCGCTGCGCGGCCACGAGATCACCGAGGCCCTGACCAGCACCGGCCAGACCGTCGGCGAGACCATCACCCAGCGCGGCGAGGAGATCACCGCCAGCCTGTCGCTGACCAGCGGCAAGCTGATCGACACGATCACCACCCGCACCGAGGACCTGCTGTCGACCCTCGACAGCCGCGTCACCGGCCTCGACGCCTCGCTCGCCGAGACCGGCGACCGGGTGGTGGAGAGCATCTCCCTGCGCGGCCAGGAGGTCACCGACACGATCTCCGTCAAGGGCGCCGAGATCGTCGAGACCCTGTCCTCGCGCACCAACGAAGTGGCGGAGATCCTGCGCGGCACCGGCGAGTCCATCGTCGTCGACCTGTCCCTGCGCGGCGGCGAGATCGCCTCCAAGCTGGACGAGACGGCCGGCAGCCTGACCGAGACCATCACCGTGCGCGGCACCGAACTGGCCGACCGCCTCGGCTCCGTCGGCGACAAGATCCACGAGGCGATCTCCGTCAACGGCGAGGCCCTGGACAACCGTCTCGAGACCCGCAGCCAGGAGATGGCCCGGCTCATCGACGGGCAGACCCGCGCCTTCCGCGCGGCGCTGGACGAGGCCTCCGGCACGCTCGGCACCTCGCTGTCCATGCATACCAGCGACTT
Organism: Stappia sp. TSB10GB4; assembly: GCF_900185745.1. Classification (NCBI taxonomy): domain Bacteria; kingdom Pseudomonadati; phylum Pseudomonadota; class Alphaproteobacteria; order Hyphomicrobiales; family Stappiaceae; genus Stappia; species Stappia sp. TSB10GB4. Next base: position 8,099 of record NZ_FYAV01000013.1, read on the forward strand.
CGCCCGCACCCTGTCGGAGACCGGCACGGAACTGGCCCATCTCATCGGCTCGCGCGGCGAGCGCGTCGCCGGCGAGCTGACCGCCATCGGCGACCGCCTCAGCCATATCCTGGACGAGCGCGGCACCAGCCTGCAGAGCGGCCTCGGCAGCCATCTCGACCAGATGGAGCACCTGATCGGCGAGCGCGGCAGCCAGTTGGTCGCCTCCTTCGACCAGCGCACCAGCGAGCTCGGCGAGACCCTCGACGGGCGTATCGAATCGCTCAATTCGACGCTCGACCTGCGCGCCGCCGCCATGGCGGACGCGCTCGACAGCCGCATCCAGGGCTTCGACGAGACCCTGTCGGGCGGCATCGAACGGCTGTCGACGACGCTGGACGCCCGCACCGGCCAGTTCGAGACCACCCTCAACGAGCGCACCGTCGCCCTGTCGGACCTTCTGGAGGACCGCTCGCAGGCGATCACCCTGCAGCTCTCCGACAAGGTCGACCAGGTCGGCGCGACGCTGGGCGCCCGCGCCGAGGAGATCGGCACCAGCCTGTCGGAGCGCTCGCGCCTGATCGGCGAGGCGATCGAGCAGCACCTCGTCACCTTCGAGGGCTCGATCGGCTCCAAGGTCGAGCAGGCGGCGAACGCCATGTCCGACAAGGCCGAGCACCTGGCCAGCACCATGTCGCTGGGCACCGAGCGCATCGACCAGGCGCTGGATGCCCGCGCCCGCCAGATCAGCGAGACGCTGATCGCCCGCACCCGCGAGATCGCCGCCGCCTTTGTCGACGGCCAGACCGAGATGTCGAAGTCGCTGGACCAGCGCCTCACCGACGCCGGTGCGGTGCTGTCGCGCCAGAGCCAGGAACTCACCGACACGCTGTCCGACCGGATCGCCGAGATCAACGTCTCGCTCGGCTCCAAGGTGTTCGAGGTCGCCGAGACGCTCGACAGCCGCTCGGCCGAACTGGAGCGGATGCTGGCGGAGCGGCTTGCCGCGATCACCGGCACGCTGACCAGCGAGACCGAACGCGCCCGCGAGACCCTGTCCGAGGTGGTCATCGAGGCCGGCGGCACGGTCGACCGCCTGAGCGGCACGCTGTCGGGCGAAAGCAGCAAGCTCAAGGAGATCATCGAGACGACGCTCGACGAGGCGACCACCAAGCTGGAGGGCGAAGGCGCCCGCCTGCGCCAGATCGTCCTTGGCTCCATCGGCGAGGCGCGCGGCGCCCTGCAGAGCGAGAGCGAGAAGGCGGCCGGCGCCATCGTCGCCTCGATGACCGGCGCCACCGACACGCTGTCGAGCGAGGGCGACCGGCTGCGCGACCTGCTGCTCTCGGCGGTCGGCGAAGCCGCCCGCTCGCTGGCGGCGGAAAGCGAGAAGGCCCGCACCCTGTTCGTCGGCACGCTCGGTGAGATGAGCGGCGCGCTCGGCGGCGAGAGCGAGAAGGTCCGCGAGGACCTCACCCGCACGGTCGCCGATGTCGCGAGCACCCTGTCGGCGGAGAGCGAGCAGGCCCGCATGGTGCTTGCCCGCACCGTCGAGGAGATCCGCAACACCGTCTCCGGCGAGGCGGACGGCGTGCGCTCGCAGGTGGCGGGAGCCGTGCGCGCCGCCGCCGACCTCCTGGCGGAGCGCGGCAACGCGGTCGCCGAGGATCTGGTGGCCCGCGCGGACGCACTCAACCAGGCGCTCGACGAGCGCGCCGGCACGCTGGCCGAGCTTCTGGGCACCGACGGCAACGCCGTCGTCGCCGCGATCGAGGACCGGGCCCAGGCCCTCGCCTCCCGCGTCTCGGAGATCCACGGCGCGATCCTGGAGGCGATCACGGTCAAGGGCCGCGACGTCACCGACAATTTCGCCCGCACCGGCCTCGACGCCACCCGCAAGCTGGTCGAAGCCGGCGACGCGCTGGTCGCGACGCTGGACGAGCGCAGCACGTCGGCGGCGGAGGTGCTGACCCGCACCAAGGCGCAGCTCGAAGGCGACATCACCGGTCTGCTCGACCGCCTGACGGAGTCCAACACCCTGCTCAGCGAGGTCATCGCCAATGCCGGCGACAATCTCGGCAAGGTGGAGACCTCGCTGTCGCGCAGCGCCGGCGCCTTCCGCACCGCGATCGACCGGGCGCTCAGCGAGACCTCGGCCTCGGCCGGCTCGCTCGAGAACCAGACCACGGTGCTCAAGCAGGTCTCGCAGGAGGTGCTCACGGACATTTCCTCGCTCGCCAGCCGCCTGGAAGACCATGGCCGCATGCTCAGCGAGGCGGCCCGCAACCTCGACGAGACCAACCGCGAGGTCGACGCCCGCGTCGGCGAGCGCAAGACCGCGATCGAGGAGGTGGCGGACACGCTGCTGGCCAAGACCGAGGCGGTGGACAGCCTGATGCGGACCTTCTCCAAGCAGCTCGAATCGGCCCTTGCCGGCGCCGACCAGAAGAGCCGCGAGGTGACCAGCATGCTGACCGCCGCCGCCGAGGCGGCGACCACGGCGGTGACCGAGCAGTTCGAGTCGATGCGCCTGTCGGCGGGCCTGGAAGGCCAGAAGGCCCGCGAGGCGGTTCGTGCCGCCCAGGACGACATCGTCGCCGAAATGTCGAAGACCCTGTCGGACGCCTCCGAGCGCTTCACCGAGGCGACCAGCCGCATGCGCGATGTGGCCCGCGAGGTGCACCGGGAGCTGGAGAAGACCCGCGCCGAACTCAAGCGCGGCATTCTCGACCTGCCGGAAGAGGCGGAGCAGTCCGCTTCGGCCCTGCGCAAGATCGTCAGCGAGCAGGTGCGCGCGCTCACCGAACTGTCGGAGATCGTCGCCCGCCAGTCGAACGTGCTCGACACCTCGCGCGCCGGCGAACGCACGGCAACGGCGACGCTCGCCACTGTCGCGGCGGCCGCGGCCCCTGCCCGCCAGGCGCCGGCCCCCGAGCCGGCCCCGCGCCAGCCGCCGGCGGCTCCCGCCCGCAGCGGCGAGATCCGCGGCGAACTGCGCCGCAAGACCCTGAGCGACTTCGACGCGCCGAAGCCGGCCCAGCCCGAGGCTCCGCGCACCGGCGGCCAGGGCAAGGGCTGGGTCTCCGACCTGCTGCGCCGGGCCTCGCAGGACGAGGCGCCGGCCGGCAGCGAGCCGCAGGGCCGCTCGCCGCTGCAGATGGTCGAGTCGCTGAACTCGCTGTCGATCGACATCGCCCGCGCGATCGACCACGAGACCTTCATCGACCTGTGGGACCGCTACAAGCAGGGCGAGAGGCACGTCTTCACGCGCCGCCTCTACACCCTGCAGGGCCAGCAGACCTTCGACGAGATCCGCCAGAAATATGCGCGCGATGCCGAGTTCCGCTCGGCGGTCGACCGCTACCTCGCCGATTTCGAGCAGTTGCTGTCCCAGGTCTCGCGCAACGACCGCGACAACATCATGAGCCAGACCTACCTGACCTCCGACACCGGCAAGGTCTACACCATGCTGGCGCATGCCAGTGGCCGGCTCGACTGAGCCGGCGGGCCAGTGGCCGGCTCGACTGATTTGGGAAGGCGGTTCCCCCGCCCTCCCGCACAGTGCAGATGACACGGCAAACGCGGTCCCTCGGGGCCGCGTTTGTCGTTTGGGGGCATGAGGGGCACCCTGCCCGCTGTCGACGATGGCGGCATGAGTGGGAGGCATGACCTCCCCTCTCGGACGGTCATCCCGGCCAAGCGCAGCGCCGAGCCGGGAACCGGAGGCACCCTCAGCAGGTGTCTGTCGCTCCACCCTCTCCTTGCGTCTTCCCGGACGAGGCCGAAGGCCGAAGATCCGGGACCGGGGAGCCACGGCGGTCGTGAGGACGGCCGGGAGCGTTGCCGTCAGGCCCTCGGCTCTCCGGTCCCGTTGGGGTGGACGGCCCCCATCCGGCGTCGTTTTGCGCCAAGATGATGGTCCCAACACATCGAAGGAGCCGCCCAATGAACGAGATTACGCGCATCGGCATGGACACGTCCAAGCATCTCTTCCAACTCCACGGGGTTGATGCCGCCGGAGAGACGGTGCTGCGCAGGCAACTGCGCCGCGGGCAGCTTGAAGCGTTCTTCACGAGCTTGCCGCCGGCGCGGGTGGTGATCGAGGCCTGCACCGGCGCCCACCACCTGGCTCGCCGGCTGCGAAGCTGGGGCCATGAGCCCCGGCTGATCGCGCCGCACCGCGCCAAGCCCTATGTCGGGCGCAACAAGAACGACGCGGCCGATGCGGCCGGACTGTGCGAGGCGGGCGGGCGTCCTGGCATGCGCTTCGTGCCGGAGAAGAGCCCCGAGCAACAGGCCCGGCTGATGCTGATGGGCGTGCGCGCCAGCCTGATCCGGGCGCGCACCCAGGTTGCCAACGCGATCCGCGGCTATGCGGCCGAGTTCGGGCTGATCGCGCCCAAGGGGCTGTGCCGCATCGAGACGCTGCTGGAGCAGGTGGCGAGCGACCCCGCCCTGCCGCCGCTCGCCCGCAAGCTGTTCGCGCTGCAGGGCGAGCAATATGCCGCGCTGGCGCCGGCGCTTGCAAAGGTCGAGGCGGAGCTCGAAGCGTTCGTGCGCGACGACGACCTCGCCCGGCGGCTTAAGGCGATCCCTTCGGTGGGACCGGTGGGCGCGGCCTTGTTGACGATCAAGACGCCGGATCCGCGCGTGTTCGCCTCGGCCCGCGGGTTTGCGG
>NZ_FYAV01000018.1:0-19395 GCF_900185745.1 Stappia sp. TSB10GB4
CGCATGTTCTGTCGCATCAAGGACTTCCGCCGCATCGCAACCCGCTACGATCGGCTCGCCCGGAACTTCCTCGCCGCCGTCTGCATCGCCGCAACAGTCAGCTACTGGTTATGAGTCTTGGCCCTAGGACACTCACGCTATGGAAATGGTCCTGTCGCCCTTTTCCGTTGCCGGCTCTCCCCCCAGGCGCCACTCCTTTGCGGTCGGCGTTGAAAGCTGGATGGCTGCGGAGCTGCCTCGAACCGATCAGGTATGCGGCAAGCACCGTGTGTTCGTCGCCTTTTGCGCCTCGTACATCCGGATGCGACGATCTCTCTTTATGACGATGACCTCAGACATGCCGCACAGTCCTCATGTAAAATCAGATCCAGCCGCAGCCGCCAGACCGGCCACGGCACCGCTTCGCAACCGCTTGAAAATCCGGGGTGCGCTCATGATCAGGGCGCTCGGTCCAGCCATGTCGCGCCCCAAGCCAGCGGAGACCTTACGTGCGGCCCTGGGAGCCGGACTTGGCCTTGCCGTGTGCGGCATCGTTCTCCTTGCTCTGGAAGCCTGGCGCGGCGGTTCCTCGGATTTTCTGCTGATTGCGCCGCTTGGCGCAACAGCCTTTCTGGTCTTTGCAGTCCCCAACTCTCCGCTCGCGCAACCCTGGTCAGCTGTCGTTGAGAATTCCGTATCGGCCCTTGCGGCCGTCGCAATCCTGAGTCTCAACCTTGGCACAGAATTGTCAGCAGGACTGGGTGTCGGAGGTGCCATCCTGGCCATGGCACTTCTGCGTGCGATGCATCCGCCGGGAGCGGCCGTTGCGCTTGCGACAGTCAAACCCGCTCCGGCAGGACAGCACGCAACAGCTGATGCCAGCCCGGAACGTCGCTTGGGATTGTCGGCGGACGACCTGGCGGCGGTTCTCGACCGTTTCAACCTGAGCGCCAATATCGGAGCGGAAGATTTCGGGCGCATTCTCGCTGCAGCCGAAGCCGAGGCGGCCCGCAGATATTTCGATGACCTGACCTGCTCTGACGTCATGTCGCGCGACCTCGTTTGCGTCACGGAGGAAACCCGGCTCGGCCGCGTCGCCGACCTCTTTCGGGTGCACGGGTTCAAGACACTGCCAGTGAGCGACAATGATGGCCGGCTTCCGGACTCATCAGCCAGAACGATCTGATCCAGCGCGCACGTGCCGACGCGCTCTTGCGACGGGACCGTTTCTCCTCAGCGCTTTTGGGCATGTTGGAAAATGTGCGCGGCGGTGCGCTCGCGCGTGACGGCAGAGACGTCCATCGTGGCGCCGGAAGACGGGATCGGCATTCTTGCGCAGCTTCTCTCCGACAGCGGCGTTCAAGCTGCACCCGTTCTGTCCGATGGTCGGATCATCGGAATTGTGACGCGCTCCGACCTCCTGGCGGTCCTTGCAAGGCGGACGATCCTGGCTGGCCTCATACCGCGGGCTGCATAACTCTATTTTTCGAGGAGGCAGGCAGCCCCGGCAGCAACCGCCGCCTTTTCACTTATCACTCCGTATCGGCCAGCTGACCGGCGCTGCCCCAACACATCCAGGGAAACTTCAGGGTCGCGGTAGCCAAACCAGAAAGGGTTGAAGAGGCTCAGACATGCTACTCGCCAAGCCTCCTCAGCGTCTCGGCATGCTCGACGAAAGCCTTGTCAATGATGTCGCTGAGGGAACGAGTCTTCTGACCGTTCCGGCGCCGCCGCTTGATCTCTTCCATGCTGAAACGCGGCGCACGACGCTGCTCATCGCAAGGAGTGTCGTCAGGGCTCTTGGAAGCATCGTCGTCGTGGGCCGAAGCCATGGATATCTCCTTTGCAGAACTCGGTTCGAGGCAATCGATCCTACGCACAAGGACGCAGCTCTCGCAACTGAAGCCAGCCCCTGTCGACCGGGCATTCGCATCGCATCGGGATCTCATCGCCCTCTAGGCCGCCTCGAGATCCGCCTCGAGCTTGACGAACAGGTCCACATAGTCCTCGGCATTGTCGAACAGATGACCATAGACGTCGAAGGTCATGGTGATCGAAGAGTGGCCGAGGATCGTCTGCACCTTCTTTGCCGGCCAGCCCTGCTTGATGAAGAGCGAGGCCGCAGCATGGCGAAGCGCGTGGAAGGAGAACTTAGGCTTGCCGATCTTATTGAACCGGTCCGCGCGCTGACGCACCTGAATGATCGAACGCGAGAGGTCGACATCCTCCCAGCGGAGCCCGCGAGGCAACACCGGGTGGTGCGGTGCCATTCCAGGGTCGATCGTCTCTGACCAGAGCCCAGAAGTATCCGGTCTTGGTCTTTCGGACCCAGGATCGAGCACCGGTGTGCGGGTTTCGTCCATGAACAGCCTCGATGACCTTTTCAGGTCCGCCATCAAGGCATCGTAGACCGGGCGCACCTCGAAGGTGGCCCGGCCGACCCAATCGGCCAACGTTGAGCGATCCAGATCAACACCCTGGCGGCTGTAAATCTGCGCCAGGCGATAGAGCGGAAGGTGATCAGCATACTTGCTGACCAGAACATGGGCGACCATGGCCTCGGTCGACAACCCGCCGGTGATCAGCACCGAGGTCGGCAGCTGCGCGACCCGGGCGATCGTCTCGCAGATGAGGCCGATCCGCGGGGAGTGGCCGATCAGCTTGTCGCGCAGCAGCAGGTGGTCCGACGTTGCAACCGGCCGTCCTACAGGGGGCGGGCGGAAACAGCCTGTAGCAGGGCCCGTGCCGAGCCGACAAGCAGGCCGGTGTCGACGCCCGCGGCGACGAAGCGATAGCCCCAGTCACGGTAGCGGAGCGCGTCTTCCGCGCGGGTGGCAAGGATACCGGGAACCTTGCCCGCGGCGACGATGCGCTGCGCTGCTGCGCGGATCGCTTCCTGCACGTCCGGATGGCCCGGATTGCCGAGATGCCCCATCGAGGCGGAAAGATCCGACGGGCCGATGAAGACGCCGTCGACGCCCTCGACCGCCGCAATCTCGTCAAGCCGGGCCATGGCCTGCGCCGTCTCGATCTGGACGAGGACGCAGATTTCGGCGTTGGCCTCTTGCAGGTAGTTCGGCACCGTACCGTAACGGCTGGCGCGGGTGGCCCCGGCAACGCCACGAACGCCGTCCGGGGGATAACGGGTGGCGCGCACCGCGGCCTCCGCCTCTGCCGCCGTCTCGACGAAAGGCACGAGCAGGGTCTGGATGCCGATGTCGAGCAGCCGCTTGATCAGCACCTTGTCGTTCCACGCGGGCCGCGCCACGGCGGACGCGGTGCCGGTGGCGGCGGCCTGGAGGATCGACTGCAGGGTGGCGATCTCGACCGGCGAGTGCTCGGTGTCGAAGAGCATCCAGTCGAAGCCGGTCAGCGAAAGAGCCTCGGCGGCGACGGGGCTGGCAAGGGAGCTCCACAGGCCCCATTGCAGCTCGCCGGCCAGCAGGCGCGACTTGAAGCGGTTTTGCGGCATGGTCATACGAACTGCACCGCGACAGAGCCGAGCGGGCCGAAATCCGCATGCAGAGTGTCGCCCTTGGCCGCCCAGACCGGCCGCGTGAAGGAACCCGACAGCATCAGGTGACCGGGCTCCAGCGTCGTGCCGAAAGGGCCGATCTTGTTGGCGAGCCAGGCGATTGCCATCGCCGGATGGCCGAGCACGCCGGCGGCAAGGCCTGTCTCCTCGATCTCGGAATTGCGGTAGAACACCGCGCCGACCCAGCGCATGTCGACCGCGTCCGGGCGCACCGGACGGCCGCCCAGCACGATGCCGGCGGCGGCGCCGTTATCGGCGACGGTGTCGTAGATGCGGCGCGGCTCGGTGACGCGCGCGTCGATGATCTCGATCGAGGGCACCACCCATTCGGTGGCGCGCAGCACGTCGACAAGGCCGACGCCCGGCCCCTTCAGCGGCTCCTTGAGGATGAAGGTCAGCTCCGGCTCGACGCGCGGCACGCAGAAGGCGTCGAAGGGAACCTTGGCGCCGTCGGAAAGGACGAGGTCGTCGAAGAGATAGCCGTAGTCCGGCTCGTCGATCTTCGAGGAGGCCTGCATCGCCTTCGAGGTCAGGCCGATCTTGTGGCCGACGATCCTGCGCCCCGCCTTGACCCGCTCCTCCGCGACGGCGGAGGAGATCGCGTAGGAATCCTCGATCTCGATCTGCGGAAACATCTCGGAAGGGCGCTTGCCCTGCACCTTGGTGCGATGGCTTTCAAGCAGGGAGGCAACAACCTCCGCGCGCTGTGCTTCATTCAGCATGATGTCCTCAAATCCTCAGAGCTTGACGCAGACGTTGCGGAGTTCGGAATAGAACTCCATGGAATGGATGCCGCCCTCGCGACCGATGCCGCTCGCCTTCGAGCCGCCGAACGCCGTCCTGAGATCGCGCAGGAACCAGCAATTGACCCAGCTGATACCGACCTCGACCTGACCCGCAACGCGGTGCGCCCGCGTCAGGTTCTCCGTCCAGATCGAGGTCGCAAGCCCGTAGGGCGAGTTGTTGGCGAGCGCGATCGCCTCCTCCTCGGTGTCGAAGGGCGTGAGATGGGTGCACGGACCGAAGATCTCCTCGCTGATGACCGGCGAGGTCTCGGGCAGGCCGGTCCACACGGTGGGCTCGACCCAGTAACCGCCCTCGTAGCCCTGCAGATCCGGCACGCCGCCGCCGGCGACGAGGTTCGCGCCCTCGCTCCGGGCCTTGTCGTAGAAGGACAGCACCTTGGCGCGGTGTTCCGCCGAGATTACCGGCCCCATCGTCGTCACCGTGTCGAACGGATCGCCGAAGCGGTAGCTCCGGGCCTTGTCGGCAAGGCCTTCCGCGACCCTGTCGAAGATGCCGCGCTGCACGTAGATGCGCTCGGTGCCGAGGCAGACCTGGCCGGTATTGGCAAAGCAGGCGCGGCCGATGCCCTCCATCGTCTTGTCGAAATCGGCATCGTCGAAAATGATGCCGGGATTCTTGCCGCCGAGCTCGAGCGAGACCGGACGCACGCCGCGTGCGGCGGCCGCCATGATCGCCTCGCCCGTGCGGGTCTCGCCGGTGAAGGTGATGCCGTCGACATCCGCATGGGTGGTCAGGAACTCGCCGGCGCAGCCGGGGCCGCGTCCGTGCACGACATTGTAGACGCCGGCGGGAATGCCGACCTCGTTCATCACCTCGCCCAGCAGCGTTGCCGTGGCGGGCGTTTCCTCGGACGGCTTGACGACGACCGTGTTGCCGCAGGCGAGCGCCGGGGCGACCTTCCAGGTCATCAGCAAAAGCGGGAGGTTCCAGGGGCAGATGACGGCGATGACGCCGCGCGGCGTGCGCACCGCATAGTTCAGCGCGCCGGTGCCGTCCGGCGTCGGCATGGCGAAGCTCTCAGTGCCGAGCGTCGCCACCTGGTCGGCGAAGACGTTGAAATTGGCGGCGCCGCGCGGGATGTCGATATGGCTGGCGATCGAGCGCGGCTTGCCGGTGTCGCGGATCTCGGCGGCGAGGAAATCGTCGAAACGCGCGTTGATGCCTTCGGCAAGCTTGCGCAGGAGGCCGATGCGCTCGGGGACGCTCATCCGGCCCCAGGGGCCCTTCAGCGCGGCGCGGGCGGCGCCGACCGCCTGATCGACCTGCGCCTTGTCGGCGGCACGGATCTCGCCGATCACCTCGCCGGTGGTCGGAAAGTGGTTGGCAAAGCCGTCGCCCCGGCCGGACACGAACTGGCCGTCGATGAAATTCCTGAATTCGGTCACGTTGCGCCGCCTTTTTCCTTGGGAGCCGTCTCCGGATCCGCCGCTGTCAGATGATCCCACATGCGCTCGACGATGCGCCCGGCCCGGGTCGCCCGCTGGCTCGCCTCCGCCTGAGATATCGCCGGGGCCTCGGCGAGCCCGGCCGCGCGCGCGGCCAGCTCCACCCGGCACATGTCCTCCAGATACCAGGCAAGCACCGTCGCCTCCTGAAGGCTGGCGCCCGCGGTCACCGCGCCGTTGCCGCGCATCAGCAGGCCGGCGCTTCCGCCCATCGCGTCGATCGCGCCGACGGCGCGGACATCGTCCCGGACGAGCTGGACGTCGTCCCAGAGGCCGACGGCGGGAGCGAAATAGGTGCCGAAGCCGTGGCGCATGGCAGGGACGGTCGAGGTCGCGCCGAGCGCCATCGCGCTCGGGCCCATGAAGCGCACGACACCGCCCGCTTCCGGCCGGCGCCGGTAGATCTGCTGGTGCAGCCGCACCTCGCCGAGCACGCCCTCAGGCAGAGGCCCGTGGACCGGCACCTCGGTGCATTCGGCACCCGGCGCGATCAGGCCCATCGGCTCGGCCGGACAGACGAGAAAGCGTTCCGCGTCGATGCGCGCCGAGCAATGGCCGTAGGCGTGAACAAGGCCGGCGCGGGCGAGCGCGCGCGCCGCCAGCCGGACGGTAACGGAGAGATCGCGCATCAGCCCTGCCCGCCGTCGCCCTTGGCGTTGTCGAAGGCGGCGATGCGCGGCGCCGAGCCCCACTTGCAGAAACCCTTCGGCTCGAAATGGAACTGCCGGTCGCGCCAGAGCGGCTCGTCGTGGATCTCGCAGACGCCGGTCGAGTATTCGAAGGTCATGCCGTCCGGGCCGGTGAAATAGAGGAACTCGGCCGACGAGGTCGGATGCTGGCCGGGTCCGAAGGTGATCTTGACCTGGTTGTCGGAGACGAAGTGGAAGGAGCGCTGGATGTCGTCCGTGCCGCCGACCTGGTGGTTGATGTGCTGGATGCCCGCCTTGTGGAAGGGAAATAGCGCGATCGAATGGTGGATGGTGCCGAGCCGCATCAGCGGCGCGTCGCCGATGCGGTCGGAGACGCGGGCGTTGCAGACGCTGGTCCAGAACGCCTCGTCCCGTGCCGCGTCCGTGGTGCAGAGACCGACATGGGAGAAGCCGGTGATGCCGGCATCGCGGGTGCCGTAGTAGCGGCGGCCGGTCGTCTCGGGACGGACGACGAACTCGATGGCGTTGCCGGTCGGATCGCGGAAGCGGATGAACTCGCGCACGAGGCGCGCCTCGCATTCCTCGCGTGTTCCGTAATGGACGTGGTGGCCGAGCGCCTCCAGCGTGGCGGCCGCCGTCTGCAGGTCCTCGCCGCGACCGAGCTCGAAGGCGGTGACCTGGTCGGCCGGGTCGCCCTCGAAGTAGCACAGCGTGTGGGCGCGCTCGTCGGACTTGAAATAGGTGGCGCCTCGGCGGCGCTCGGAGACCTCGAGGCCGAGGATGTTGGTTGCGAACCATTCCGCGCCGGCCAGGTCGGCGGTGCCGAGGCGGCAATAGACGACGTCCTTCAGCTCGATCATCGCGCGCCTCCTCCCAGGAATTCCGGCTGCTCGGTCACCGAGCCCCACTGGCCGTGGCTTGCCGCCGTGTCGGCGAACTGGCGCGGGCCGCGCGCGGCGATCTGCGGGCCCTTCTCCATGCCGGTCATGTAGCTCATCAAGAGGCCGCGGGGGCCGCGCGTCGTCACGTAGATGGCGCCGGAAGCGGCTTGCCGGTCCGGACCGGCGAGGATCGGAAGCTGGCTCTTCTGGATGAAGTACCAGTTGCGCATCAGGCTGTCCTTCGCGTCCACCTCATAGGCCGCGCCGAGAATGCCGTCGCGGCCGGACGGGTAGAGCGCGATGCGGTGATGCGCCTCGTCGAGGGCCAGATAGGCGGTGTCGCCGGCCCAATCGGACACCGTCAGGCCGAGCCCCTTGACGAAGAAGGTCTCGTTGGCGGCAACGTCGGTGCAGGCAAGCTGGACGGCGCCGAAATCGGTGATGCCGGCATCGCGCGGACCGTGATAGCGCCAGCCGGAGGTCAGCGGCCGCCAGACGATCTCGACGGCGACGCCGTTCGGCGCCTCGGTGGCGAGCGCCGCCTTGGCCTGGCGCAGGCGCGCCTCGTCGGCCGAGAGCATGCGCGCCGCGTATCCGGCGGCCTCGAGCCGTGCCGCGAGCGCGCCAAGGTCCTCCTCGCGCGCCACGGTAAGCGCGATCGCCTCGCCGTCGCCCGCCGTGGACATGCAGAGCGAATAGTTGCGATCATCCGAGCGGAACATGGCACGCTCGTCGTCGCGGTCGCACGCCTGGAGGCCGAAGACGTCCCGTGCGAAATGCGCGGCCTCGTCGAGATTGTCGACGGCCACACGCAGGTATCTGAGGTCACGGTACTTCATCGTCGGCTCCTTGCGTTCTGGGCGCACGCGGGCGACGGCGCCGCCCGCGTGCGGGATCTGAGGTGCGAAAGTCACATCCCGGAAGCTTCGGCTTCAAGCTCCTTGAGGAGCGGCGCTTCCTCACGCCACCGCGCGTACCACTGGTCGACGGCGTCTCCGAACCATTCGCGGCCGACCTGGATCACCGGAACCTTTGTCGTCTCCAGCTTGGCGCGATAGTCGGCGTCGATCCCGGCATAGCCTGCGACCAGCGTGTCGAGCCGCGTCGCGAAGACCTCCTCGACGATGGCGCGGTCGGCTTCGGCGATCGTGCCCCACTTGCGCCCCGAGGCGATGGCGGCCATCGGGAACATCATGTGGTCGGAGATCACGATGGACCCGGCATGATCGTAGTATTTCGAGTTCCAGGTGCCCTCGACATCGATCTGCATGCCGTCGACCTGGCCGTTGGCGAAGGCGTCATAGAGCGCCGGCAGCGGCATCGGCGTCGGAGCCGCGCCAAGGCCTTCCCAGAAGGCGAGTTCAGGCGCGAAGGGGATCGTGCGGATCTTCTTGCCATTCAAGTCCTCGACCGTCGCGGTTTCGCCACGGGTGACGATCATGCGCATGCCGGCCATGCCCCAGCCGAGACCGACAAGGCCGAAATCGGCCATGCCGTCGAGCAGCTTGGTCGCGGTCTTGCCCTTCAGGAGCTCACGCGCACCGGCCACGTCCTTGACGATGTAGGGGGCGAGGAAGATGCCGTAATTGGGGTCGCGGTTCGCGAACTCGCCCAGCGTGAAAAAGGCAAAGTCCATCACACCGCTCTGCAGCTGCTGCAGCATCTGCGCCTCGTTGCCAAGCTGGCCCGACGGGAACACCAGGATCTCGACCCGGCCCTCTGTGCGGGCTTTGATCTCCTCGGCGGCGGCGGTCGCGGTCACCGTCCACTGGTGCGGCGGCGGCGTGATCAGCCCGAGCCGGTATTGCTCGGCGGCCACCGGGCCGACGGTCATAGCCAGGATGGATACTGCCAGCGCGGCGCCTTTGAAGCGTTGCATGTCCTACCTCCCATTTCACTCGGCCGTGCGGATGCGAGGATCCGCCGGTCGTGCCTCCATGAAATATCGATATTTTTCAAAGATCAAGAAAAAATCGATATTTTTACGGAAAAAGAATTTTTCTCGTTATTTTAGAGGGGGCTGTCACGCTCATGGTTCATTCTCGCCACCTGTTCGAGCAGGACCGGCAAGGTCGCGTCGCGGTCGGCGGCGATGCTGGCAAGCGGCGGCAGGTCCGCCGTCTTGTAGGCCTCGGCGATGGTCCGGCAGGTGTCGGCATCGAGAACCGGCGCGCCGAGATCGTCGAACAGCGCTTGGAACTGCGGCCCGAGAGCTTCCAGAAAGCCGGCCATGCCCCGCTCGGCACCGGCCAGAGCGAAGACGCTCATCGGGCCAAGGCGGCACCAGCGCGGCGCCAGCGCCTCGGTGACAGCGCGCTCCGTGTCCTCCAGGCTGGCGGCGCCGGTGGCGACGAGGTGCACGGCCTCGCGCCAAATGGCGGCCTGCAGCCGATTGACCAGATGCCCGGCCACCGGCTTCCTTAGTTCGAGCACCGTCTTGCCCATCGCCTCATAGATCGCGCGTGCCATCGCCATCGCGTCGGCCGATGTGGCCGTGCCGCCAGCGATCTCGACCACCGGCATCAGATAGGGCGGATTGCAGGGATGACCGATCAGGAGACGGTCCGGCCGCTTCAGCCCAACCGCGATGGCGTCCGCGGTGAAGCTGGACGAGGAAGAGGCGATGATCGTCTCCCGCCCGGCCCTTCGCTCGACATCGGCAAGAACACGCTGCTTGAGCTGAAGGTTCTCGGGCAGAGCCTCCTGGATGAGATCGACATCACCTTGCGGAAATGTCGCGACCACCGCCGGGGGCCGTGCCCCGTCCGCAAGCGTGCCGAGCCGGGCAAGCACCCCGCGCGCCTGCTCCCAGGTGGCGGCCACGCGAGAAGATGCGCCCGGATCCGGATCGACGACCCGCGTCTCAAGGCCCGCACCGGCGAAGGCCGCGGCCCAGCCCGCCCCGATCAGTCCCCCGCCGATGACCGCAACGCGGGTCATTGCAGCGCTGCTCCAAGGCCGGTCGAGAGCATCGGGAACAGGGACAGGGCGACGATGACGAGCGCGGCGGCGAGAAAGAAGGGCAGGATCAGCCGCGCCAGCCGCTCGGCCCGCACATTGCCCATCAGCGCGGCGGTGAACAAGCCCGTGCCGACCGGCGGCGTCAGAAGGCCGGCCGTCAGGTTGAGGCAGACAATGACGCCGAACTGGAACGGATCGATGCCGTAGACGCCGGTCGCCACCGGCAGGAACACCGGCACGACGAGGATGATCGCCGGGATCGGGTCCGTCACCATGCCGAGAAAGAGCAGAATCAGGTTGATTGTCAGCAGGAAGACGATCGGCGACGTGGTCAGCGACTGCACCCAGGCCGAGACGATGGCCGGCACGTTCTCGAAGGTGATCACCCAGGAGAAGAGCCCGGCGGCGGCAATCAGGAACAGGACAACGGCAGAGGATGCCGCGGCGCGCATGAAGGCGGGCCAGATATCAATCACCGACATCTCGCGATAGACGAACATGCCGACGATGACGGCAGCGACCGAGGCGACGGCGGCTGCCTCCGTCGGCGTCGCGATGCCGCCGAGGATCGAACCGATGATGACGACGGGGATGGCCGCCGCCGGCAGCGCGTCGCGCACCGCGACAACGCGTTCGCGCAGGTCGAGCGTGCGGCTGCGGGGGAAAGCGTGCCGGTGGCCGAGCCAGGCGATGACGGCCAGGAAGGCGAGGAACATGATGACGCCCGGCACGATGCCGGCGATGAAGAGATCGCCGATGGGAAGTTGGGCGATGACACCGAAGATGATGAACATCATCGAGGGAGGAATGATCGGCGCCAGCATGCCGCCGGCCGCGGTGATCGCCACGGAGACGTCGCGCGGATAGCCGGCCCGCTCCATTTCCGGAACGGCGATGCGCGACATTATGGTGATCTGCGCCACCGTGGAGCCGAGGATCGAGGCCATCATCATGTTGGCGACGAGATTGACATAGGCGAGCCCGCCGCGCACCGAGCCGAGCAGCGCCATGGCGAGGGCCATCAGCCGCCGGCCGATGCCGCCCTCGTTCATGAACTCGCCAAGGAGAATGAACAGCGGCAGCGCCAGCAGGCCGTAATTCTCCAGCCCGCCGAAGAACTGCTGCGGGAAACTCTGAAACAGGATGTGATTGCCGCCCGCCAGGATGATGACGACGGCAAGTGCGATCAGCGCGAAGGCGATCGGCACGCCGGCGATCAGGAAGGCAAGGAAAAAGCCGCCACCGATCATTGCGCGTGCTCCGAAACCGTGCCGAAGCGGGCGAGCACATGGACGAAGCCGGTAAGGCAGAAGATGGGTAGGATGAGCCAGAACCAAACCTTGCGCATGCCGAGCGTCGTCGTCGGTTCCTGGTACAGGAAGTTGAAGCTGGCGCGCGAATAAGCCTGCAGGCTGTCCGCCGAGAGCACCCCGACAGGGTCGAACCAGTTCCACAGCATCCAGGCGAAGAGCGCGAAGAGCGCGAGAAGCAGCGTGTCGACCGCGCGGGCAAGGCGCGCGCGCAGGCGTGGGCCGAGACTATCGGACACGAGCGTGACGGCGATGTGCTGTCGGTTGGCGATGCCGAGCGAGGCGCCGGCGAAGGCGCCGAGCACCATCAGGTAGACGGCGAGTTCGTCAGTCCAGATCAGCGGCCGACCGAAGGCGCGCGAGACGACATTGGTGAGTAGCAGGGCGAGGATCGCCAGCACGATGGCGCCGGCAAAGCGCGCCTCGACCCAGGCGACGGCGTCGCTGGCCCGCATCAGCCGGCCCCGCAACCCGTTGCTTCGCTCAGTCCTGCCCGGCGCGGCCATACGCTTCTCCCTTGCCATGTTTCGTCCCTGGCGACAGGGGCTGGAGTGAATATCGATATTTTTATAGTGTCAAACGAAAAATCGATATTATTGCACTTTGGCTGGATTGGCGTATTCTTCGCGAGAGGCTATCAGTTTGACGTGCAGGAGGCTTGGGCTTGGACGCTATCGATAAACAGGGACCGGAGAAGACGATTGCGGAACGCGCCTATCGCACGATCCGCGAGGACATCGTATCGGGGACCCTGAAGCCGGGAGAGAAGCTGAAGATCGAGATCTTGCGCCAGCGCTACGGTTTCGGCGCCGCCCCCTTGCGCGAGGCGCTGTCGCGCCTGTCCGGCGATCACCTGGTCCATGTCATCGGCCAGCGCGGCTTCGTCGTCGCGCCGATCTCCGTGCATGACGCGGCCGAGATCGGCGACCTGCGCAAGCTGCTCGAGGTCGAGGCGCTGTCGCGCTCCATCCCGCGCGGCGACACCGCCTGGGAGGAGCGGCTGATCACCACCTATCACCGGCTGTCGCGGCTGGAGACGGGCGAGGACCAGGGCATCAAGGCGCTCGATCTCTGGGAAAAGCACAATTCCGCGTTCCACGACGCCACCGTCGCGGCCTGCGGCTCGGCATGGCTGTTGCGGCTGCGCGAGCAGTTGTTCCGCCAGCACGAGCGCTACCGCCGGTTCAGCCGCCTTAAGACCGTTTGGACCCGCAACATCCATGCTGAGCACGAGGCGCTGTTCGAGGCGGCGATGGCACGGGATGTGGAGAGGGCCTCGGCGATCATTTCCGTCCACGTCCAGCGCACGACCGATGCGGTGATCGCGGCGCTGTCGCCGGCATCTCCCGACGCCGGCCAGACGGGCCTGGCCGGAATGCCGCCGCAATAATCCGGCGCGGCGCGCGCTCCGTGGAAAGCCGGCGCGGCCGGATACAGGCACAATGACGACACCCAATCCGGCGCCGACAAGCGCATCGCGCGGGACATCGCCGGGCCTCGCCAGAGAACTGTCGGCGGGCAGAGCGACCCTCAAAGGCCATTCCGTCAGCCGGACGGATTCCAGGTTCTTCGGCAGCTTCTAACCGGCGATGCCGATGACACTTGCATGGGACCCGATATCGGTGCGGGCGACGACCTGCTCCGCCCAGCCAAGGGCGGTGTCCGCCACCTCCTGCCATCCCGGTTCGATGCAGGTCTAGTGCGAGCGTTCCGCAAAGAGCCTAAAGCCTGTCGGGGACGTCGCCTGCCTCTGCTTCTCGTAGATCGCCTTCGTCATGCCCGGGTCGGCGCTCCTGTCGAGGCCGCCGGCAATCAACAGGAGCGGCGGCCGCACCGTGCTGTTCCACGTGATCGGTCCGGCCCCGCCCGAAAGCACGCCGTCCCAGTAGACCTTGCCGGCGGTCGGGACGGCATAACGCTCGTAGTGCTCCTCGACGAGTTCGCGCGGCAAACCGTTGGCGAAACGCCCGGCCAAGAAGCGCAGGCTTATCTGCTTGACCGTCCCGCCGCTGAAGGGGTCAGCCAGGACCGGAAGGGCCGAGATCAGCTTGGCAAGGCCAGGCCGCCCCCCGGGCGTCGGGGCCGGATCGATGGCGACGCCGGCTGCTCCTATAACTGTTGATGAGCAAGAGTCTAGGACACGCGGAACAACCTGTCGGGTATTATTCCAGTCGCCGGATGGAAAATCGACGCCCGGGCACAAAATATCGAAGTCCTAGAAGAAATTCGCATGCTTGAGGGGGATGGCTTATGGGTCCACCTGTGGCACCTCTTCTATCCCCGGAGCCTTTGGCGGTAGAATTAATTTGAATCTGGGTTGAATAATGTTGAACGGATGCTTGGCGAATCCAAAACGCTGAGCCGAAAACACCGAAATTGGCCGGTTATCTGCTCGCAAAACGCTCGATTTTCAGACTGAAACGCCCGAAAAAGTCGAATTATGTGCGTGCTATGTCCACGCGAATTCTGACGTTTTGTGTCAACCAGAGCAGCAAGGGCGCCTCCGACATCGTGTCAGCAGCCATGAAAGCGACATCCCAGCGCCGAACGAAGAGGCAGAGCGCGATGTCTCGCCGCGGAAAAATAGATCCGGGCACCAGGACAATACATGAAGGGTCGATCCCCGCAGATGGCCGGATGATGCAAACCGAACCGTCACCCTCTGCTCCCGTCTATCGCGAACCGTGAACCATTTGCATGAAATCACGCAAATGGTTTCGCAGAACGCGGATCGGCGCGGGCCTGATCATTGAACCAGGACGCACCGGTAAAGACACAAAGACCGGTCGCCTCAGAAAGCGACACCAGCTGCCCGTGGCACTACGCCGGGATCGCTTGGGGTGCACGCAGGCACAGTTTCGCATCCGGATGCTGCGAGAGGACGCACTGAATGTGCCGGAGCCAGCCACCAGTCGTTTATTTGCACCTCATGCGAGGCTGAAGGATCCCCGGAAGAAGGCACAACACTTTCCGTACCGGCGTAGATTGCGGACAAACGTCTGTTGCCTGTGTGCCGATCTCTCCCGACCAAATATCCCCGGACAACATGGCAAGGTTCCGAGATTTCAGAACATTCCCCAATCAGGATTGCGCTTGTATGCGCTCACACTAGATTTCGAATTGGATGCGCTGGTTTTCAATTCCTTATGCGCTTCAATCCGTTCAAGGAGCCGCCGAATGTTGGTTGCGTTCCATTCTCCGCCGCGCACTGTACGATAACCGAGCTTGTTGAGTTCTGATGCAATTTCACCCTTCGTGCTCAACCCACTCTGCTTGATTTTATCGACGACAGGGGCAAGTTCCTGTGCCGCCTGTTCTGCTTTCTGCTTGTTGACTGCCGCTCCCATCTTCTGCGCTTCATCCAGGTTGGTGCGGTTACCGAGCTTGGCACCCCGTTCCTTCGCCCTTTGAAGCCCAAGCTTTGTCTGCTGGCTGATACGTTCCGCATGAGCCTGATCACGGCGAGCCTGGGCGACCAACACTGCACGCCGATCCGACGTTTCATCACGTGCAACAATCACGTCGATCTTCTCCTTCGTTATGATGTCGTTCACGGTGGCAGTATGGCGCGACAAACGAGACAGCGAATCCACGATGACTGGCACTCCTTTCTTGCGGGCCATCTCCAACGCTTCACGCAATCCCGGCCTCTTCCGGTAGCTGTCCTCTCCCACGCCCGAATAAGCGTCGCTAAACACATGAAGGATCTCGATCCCGGCTTCATCGGCATAGGCCTGAATGCTTTCTGCCTGCAGCCGAAGCCCGCCTCCTTCCTCCTTCTGCCTGTTCGTTGACACTCTCAGATAGGCAACAGCCTTATTGGTAGATGGCATATGTGAAGACCTAAGTTTGAACTGAACATGACAATACGATACCCTTTTGGATTGCTCAAGTCTAAACCCAGGAAAAGTGGCGAACGGCACTCGCGCAAACCCATCAGGCATGTACAGCCCGCGACCACTGCTCTCGGCATCCACACCGCTGACGGAATGGCGACGGACGGTTGCAATCCCGGTCGCTGCGGAACGAGGCCCCAATCGCCAATCAGCCTCTCAGCTGCCGAGGTCCCTGTAGATCGCGATCTTGTAGAAAGTTCTACAAAATGCCACACCAGCCCGGGCAGCGCACGTAGCCAATCGACCAGTCACGACGAGGAAACCTGAATGAGACAGATCAATGTACGATAGAATCGTCTACAATAATTGACAGCGCAACGAACGCTCCGCCAAAGCGCTTCCCGCACATTC
This sequence comes from Stappia sp. TSB10GB4, assembly GCF_900185745.1. NCBI lineage: Bacteria > Pseudomonadati > Pseudomonadota > Alphaproteobacteria > Hyphomicrobiales > Stappiaceae > Stappia > Stappia sp. TSB10GB4. Next base: position 15,816 of record NZ_FYAV01000018.1, read on the forward strand.
TCGATTAAGGATGCAGCCAAGACAGAAAATTCTGTAGGACGCATACAGCATTCCAAAGACATTGACTCGCACGGCTTGAAGGGATTAGTTCTGTAATTCGCTCTACAGAGGTTTTGATATGCGACTTGCTGCGGTTTGCGACATCCACTCCGGTTACACGGCACGAGGCAGGCTCGAACCACAGCCGGAGGGCGGTGTGCCGGCGCTGCAGTTGCGCGATGTGAGCTCGAATGGCGAAACGCTGAGCCTTCCCCTCCAAAGATACGAAATCGGCAAGTTGGCTCAGCACTATTTCGTCCGCGGAGGGGAAGTGGTCTTTCGCTCTCGCGGGGAGCCGAACGCTGCGGTGGCCATTCGCGACACGTTGCCCGAGCCCATCGTCGTCATCGTCCCGTTGGTGATCATCCGTCCCGACAGGGAGAAGCTCCTGCCCGAATACCTTGCCTGGGCGATCAACCAGCCGGATGCGCAGCGCAGGCTCGGCGCGGAAGCGCAAGGCACCAGCCTCAGGATGATCCCGATGACCGTCCTCGAAAACCTCGACATCCCCGTTCCCGAGCTGCGCACGCAGAACCTCATCGTCGAACTCGCCGCGCTGGCACGACAGGAGGGGCGCCTACTCCACCAACTCGCCACTCGCCGGGAACATCTCGTAACCTCCATTCTCGGCGAGGCCGCAAAGCTCGCCGACCGGAAGGAAAATGGCTGATGACCGATAAGATCACGCAACAGCAAATCAATCAGACCGCCTGGGCGGCCTGCGACACCTTCCGCGGTGCCATCGATGCCGGAGGCTACAAGGACTACATCCTGGTGATGTTGTTCCTGAAGTACATCTCGGACCTGTGGAACGACCATGTCGAGACCTACCGTAAGCAGTACGGTGGCGACGAAGCCCGCATCCGCCGGCGGCTGGAGCGTGAGCGCTTCATCCTCCCCGAAGGCGCCAGCTTCTACGACCTCCATACCCAGCGGAGCGAACCCAACATCGGCGAGCTGATCAATATTGCGCTCGAAAAGATCGAGGATGCGAACCGCGCCAAGCTCGAGGGCGTCTTCCGCAACATCGACTTCAACTCCGAGGCCAATCTCGGCCGCCCGAAGGATCGCAACCGCCGCCTGAAGAACCTTCTGGAGGATTTCGCCAAGCCCGCGCTCGACCTGCGCCCGTCGCGGGTGACCGAAGACATCATCGGCGAGTGCTACATCTACCTGATCTCGCGCTTTGCCTCGGACGCGGGCAAGAAGGCGGGCGAGTTCTACACGCCGACGGCCGTGTCGCGTCTGCTGGCCAAGCTGGCCGCACCTCAGCCCGGCAACACGATCTGCGATCCTGCCTGCGGCTCGGGTTCGCTGCTGATCCAGGCATCGCAGGAGGTCGGGTCGGAGAACTTCGCCCTCTACGGGCAGGAGGTGAACGGGGCGACCTGGGCGCTGGCCCGGATGAACATGTTCCTGCATGCCAAGGACGCCGCGCGCATCGAATGGTGCGACACGCTCAACAGCCCGGCACTGGTGGAGGGCGACCACCTGATGCGCTTCGATGTCGTGCTGGCCAATCCGCCCTTCTCGCTCGACAAGTGGGGCGCGGAGGACGCGGACAGCGACCAGTACAAACGCTTCTGGCGCGGCGTGCCCCCCAAGTCCAAGGGCGACTATGCCTTCATCACCCATATGATCGAGATCGCCAAACGCCAGTCCGGCCGTGTTGCGGTGATCGTACCGCATGGCGTGCTGTTCCGGGGCGGCGCCGAAGGGCGCATCCGCCAGCAACTGATCGAGGAGAACCTGCTCGACGCCGTCGTCGGCCTGCCCGCCAATCTGTTCACCACCACAGGGATCCCGGTCGCCATCCTGATCTTCGACCGCTCGCGCGAGGAAGGCGGCGCGAACGAGAGCCGGCGCGATGTGCTGTTCATCGACGCCAGCAAGGAGTTCAGCCCGGGCAAGACCCAGAACGTGATGGACGAGGCGCATGTGGCCAGGGTGCTCGAGACCTATGCCGCGCGCGCGGACATCGAGCGGTATTCGCATCGGGCAAGCCCGGAGGAAATCGCCGAGAACGGCTACAACCTCAACATCCCCCGCTACGTCGACACCTTCGAGCCGGAGGAAGAGATCGACGTCGCCGCCGTGCAGAAGGACATTCTGCGGATCGAGGCGGAACTGGCCGAGGTGCGCACGAAGATGGCCGGCTACCTGAAGGAGCTCGGCGTCGATGTCTGAGGGCGAGCTGATCCTCTACACCACCGATGACGGGGCCGCGACGATAGGCTTGCGGGCCGTGGAGGGCACGGTCTGGCTGACCCAGTTGGAGATGGCGGAGCTGTTCGACACCTCCAAGCAGAACGTCAGCCTGCACATCCACAACATTCTGTCTGACGGGGAACTGGTGGCAGAGTCAGTTGTCAAGGAATCCTTGACAACTGCCGCGGACGGCAAGGCCTACCGCACCAAGGTCTATAATCTCGATGTCATCCTGGCGGTGGGCTACCGTGTCCGCTCCCCGCGCGGCACCCAGTTCCGCCGCTGGGCGACGTCCGTCCTGCGCGAGTACCTGGTCAAGGGCTTCGCCATGGACGATGCCCGGCTGAAACAGGCCGAGCACTGGGACTATTTCGACGAATGGCTTGCGCGCATCCGGGACATCCGCGCCTCTGAAAAGCGCTTCTACCAGAAGGTGCGCGACCTCTACACGACCGCAATCGACTACGACAAGACGTCCGAACAGGCGCACGCCTTCTTCAAGAAGGTGCAGAACAAGATGCTCTGGGCGGTGACGGGCAAGACCGCCGCCGAGCTGATCGAGAGCCGCAGCGACCCCAAAGCCGCAAATATGGGCCTGACCAGTTGGAAAGGCTCGGTCGTGCGCAAGGGCGATGTCGGCACCGCGAAGAACTACCTCGCGGCGGAGGAGGTCGAGGAGCTCAACCGCATCGTCGTGATGTATCTCGACTATGCCGAGGACCAGGCGAAACGCCGCCGGCCGGTCACCATGGCCGAATGGGCCGACAAACTGGATGCCTTCCTGTCGTTCAACGACCGCGACGTGCTGACCCACGCCGGACGGCTGCGCATGGATGTAGCCCAAAAGCTTGCCGCCGAGCGGTTCGAGGTGTTCGACGCGAGCCGCCGCCCCGCCGAAGCGCTTGCGGCGGATGAGACCGACATAGCCGAGCTGGAGGAGATGGAGAAGGCTGCCCAGGGGCGGAAGACGGGGGCAGCAAAATGATCCGCCCGAGTAGTTGGCAGATAGGCCTGCTTCAAAATGTTGCTGAAGTTCGTTCAGGCCTCTCTAAGAGCTCTAATAGACGAGGTGAATTCGTTAGAAGGCCGTATCTGCGTGTCGCTAATGTTCAAGATGGATTCGTTGATCTATCCGACATCAAAGAAATCGATGTTCCGATAACCCAGTCTGACCGGTTCACGCTTAGGCGTGGTGACTTACTCCTTAGAGTCCGTTTGGAAAATCAGGGATGAGCTGTTCTGCGTAGCAGGTTTCCGCCCATGGCGACGAGGATCATGGCATGAGAGACGTCGATGCGCTGCTCATAGTCGCGCACGAGGCGTCGCCATCGGG
>NZ_FYAV01000039.1:0-545 GCF_900185745.1 Stappia sp. TSB10GB4
CGTTTTGCGCCAAGATGATGGTCCCAACACATCGAAGGAGCCGCCCAATGAACGAGATTACGCGCATCGGCATGGACACGTCCAAGCATCTCTTCCAACTCCACGGGGTTGATGCCGCCGGAGAGACGGTGCTGCGCAGGCAACTGCGCCGCGGGCAGCTTGAAGCGTTCTTCACGAGCTTGCCGCCGGCGCGGGTGGTGATCGAGGCCTGCACCGGCGCCCACCACCTGGCTCGCCGGCTGCGAAGCTGGGGCCATGAGCCCCGGCTGATCGCGCCGCACCGCGCCAAGCCCTATGTCGGGCGCAACAAGAACGACGCGGCCGATGCGGCCGGACTGTGCGAGGCGGGCGGGCGTCCTGGCATGCGCTTCGTGCCGGAGAAGAGCCCCGAGCAACAGGCCCGGCTGATGCTGATGGGCGTGCGCGCCAGCCTGATCCGGGCGCGCACCCAGGTTGCCAACGCGATCCGCGGCTATGCGGCCGAGTTCGGGCTGATCGCGCCCAAGGGGCTGTGCCGCATCGAGACGCTGCTGGAGCAGGTGGCG
>NZ_FYAV01000015.1:0-16431 GCF_900185745.1 Stappia sp. TSB10GB4
CGGCAGGGACCCTGATGACGACGGGCGAAAGCCCAACCCCGGTCCGGTCGCCTGCCACTGGTCTCCCGGCGGTTCAGGCCGGGAGACCGCCCAAACTCTACCACCTCTTCAGACGAACAACCCCGGACGAGCATCGCGAGATCCGGTGCCCATTGGCTGCCAGAGCGGTTGCGGAGACGCGCCCGCGCGAACCCCATACAAAGAATGCCCTCCCGCGCCCTCCCCCTCCCGCGCCCTCCCGAGAAACCGGCGCGCAAGGGCGGGGTGAGCGGCGGCGCCATCCCCGCCGCGGGGCGCTCGCCTCTACCGCAGCGCGAAGGCGAGGATGCCGACGGCAAGCACCGCATTGAGCGCCCAGAACAGGGCGAGCCGGCGCAGGCGGGCGGTGCGCGGACGTGGTATCGAGGCGCGCGGCTCAGTCATGCTGGAACCTTTCGCTGATGATCCGCCCGGGCGCCACGCCGAGGCCGAGCAGCGCCGCCTCCACCGTCTCCATCATCGCCGGCGGGCCGCACAGCACATAGAGCCAGTCGCGGTGGCGGGGCTCGGCGAACAGGCGGGCGATCAGCGCCGCGTCGACCAGGCCGCGCTCGCCCTGCCAGTCGTCCGGCGGCTCGGAGAGCACCTGCACCACCTGCGTGCGGTGCTGCCGGCGCAGGCGCGCGAGATCCTCCGCGCAGGCGATCTGGCCGGCATGGCGGTTGCCATAGACCAGCACCGTCGGGCGCGGGTCGGCGTCGAGTTCCAACTGCCGCAGCAGCCCCAGCATCGGTGCGATGCCGACGCCGCCGGCGATGCAGGCGATGCCCGTGCCGCCGCGCCCCTCCAGCACCAGGTTGCCGTGCGGCCCGTCGACATAGGCCGTGGTGCCGAGCGGGATGCCGCTGAGCGTTGCGGTGAAGTCGCCGAGTTCCTTGATGACGAAGCGCAGATCCCGCCCCTCGCCCGGCGCCGAGGCGATGGAGAACGGGTTCTCGCGCAGCGAGACGGCCGGCGCGCCGATGCGGATCCAGGCGAACTGGCCGGCCTTGTAGGCGATGCCGTCATGTCCGCTCGGGCTCAGCACCACCTCCCAGGTCCGTTCGGCGAGCTTGCGCAGGCCCGTCACCCGCCACGGCCGGCGCAGCGCCAGCAGCGGCTTCACCGCATAGACATGCAGCAGCGACAGCGCCGCGATCGCGGTCAGCACCGCCCACAGGCCGGAGAGCAGCGGGTCGGCGCTGTAGCGGCCGGCGTGGCGGGCATGGATCAGCACCAGCAGCGCGATGACCAGCGCGCCGAGACCATGGGCGAGCCGCCAGGTCTCGTAGCGCCAGCCGATGCGGTCGCGGGCGATCGACAGCAGGACGAAGGCGGGCAGCAGCACGAAGGCCAGCACCCCGGTCACCAGCCCTTCGGCGGCGAAGGTCAGCGTCAACTGGCGGGTGGGGTCGAAGGGCAGCGGCCGGGCGAAGGGCAGCGTGTAGAGGAAGGGATGCAGCAGGGCCAGCGCCAGCGCCGTGCGGGCGAAAAGCTGGTGAAAGCGCATGGTGACGTCGAGCCCGACGCGCCCGGAAATGCTGCGAAAGCGGCCCGACAGCACGAATTCGACCAGGAGGATGGCGAAGGCGACCATCGCCATGGCGCTGGCGATCTCGTCCATCACCGGGCGCGGCGGCCGCCCGCTGGCGGCGGCCAGGGCCAGCGGCGCCAGCGCCAGCACCACATAGGCCAGGATCAGCACAAAGGCGGGCATCGCGGCTCCCTCGGACGGCTCCCTCTCCGACGTGTCGATGATAGAGGTCCGGCGCCGCCGGGCAATGCGCGAAAACCGCTATCGCCGGCATTTCGCCGTGAAACTTGAAATCCGCGCCAACACCTCGACACAATGCGGCGCAATCACTGCTGGCAACGCCGCCCGCCGGCGGATTCGTTCAGGAGATGTGACGCATGCCGCTTTTCCGTTCCCTTGCCACGGCTGCGCTTGTGGTCGAGATTGCTCTTGCCGCTCCGATGGCCTTTGCCCCGGCGGCCTCCGCCATGGAGATGCGGACGGAGCTGATCGAGATCCCGCGCGGCGAGCCCGGCACTCAGGTCTCCGGCATGGTCACCGGGGCGGAGTTCATCGAATACCTGCTGCCGGTGCTGGCCGGGCAGGAGGTCAGCATCGCCCTGTCCTCCTCCAGCCGCGCGCTGCACATGGGCATCGCCGAGCCGGGCGGTCGGCGCGAGATCTTCGACGGTGCCCGGCAGGGGGCGAAGTATAACGGCCGCGCCGACCAGGCCGGCGACTATCGCATCCGCGTGCGGCTTGCCGTCGACGGCGTCGCGCGCAACGAGCGGGCGCGCTTCGTGCTCACCGTCGCCTCCACCCGGCCAAGCGCGACCCGCCCGCAGCCACAGCAGCCCGGACGAGAGCCAGGCCGGGAGCCGGGCCGCAATCCGGGAGAGCCGGAATTCTGGCAGGTCAGCGGCGTCGGCGCCCGCGACACGCTCAACATCCGCAGCGGCCCCAACACCGGCAATCCGGTGGTCGCGCGCGTCGCCGAGGGCGAGGTGCTGCGCAATCTCGGCTGCTACGCGATCAGCGGCCAGCGCTGGTGCCAGGTCGAGCGGGTGAACGGGCGTGATGGCGGCTGGGCCTCGGCCACCTATCTGCGCGAGGCCAGCCTTCGCCCCGGTCGTCCCGGCGACGACCGTCCCGGCCGGCCGACCAGCCCGACCAGCCCGACCATCGTCATGGAAGACGGCGGCCCGGACTTCTGGCAGGTGACGGGCATCGGCGGGCGCGACTATCTCAACGTGCGCAGCGGACCGGGCACCGGCCACCCGATCGTCGCGCGCCTGTCGGATGGTGATGTGCTGCGCAATCTCGGCTGCGGCCGGCTGGCGGGCGAGCGCTGGTGCCGCATCGAGCGGCGCAATGGCGAGGACAATGGCTGGGTCGTCGGCAGCTTCCTGCGCGAGGCGAGCGGGCGGCCGGCGCCGCCGATCGCCGACCGCCCGACGCGCCCCGATATCGGCGGTCCCGACATCGGCCGGCCGGGCCGGCCGGAGCGCCAGAGCTATTTCGAAGTGACCGGCCTCAGCGCCAACGGGTTGCTCAACGTGCGCGGCGGTCCCAGCACCCAGTTCCCGGTGCTCGGCCGCGTCGCCAACGGCGACGTGCTGGTCGACCGGGGCTGCCGCGCCGTCGGCGGCCAGACCTGGTGCCGGATCGAGCTGATGAACGGCGAGGACAGCGGTTGGGTCTCGGCCACCTATGTGCGCCAGACGCGGCTGCGGACGGGGCGGAGCCGCTGGCGGTAACAAACGGCTGGCGGATCACCGCCAGCCGGCACGGAATGAAAGACGACCTCGGCGCCCGGGCCTTACGCCTGGGCGTCGGCCGTTTCGGCGAGGTGCTTCAGCGCGCCGAAGAGATCCGACAGGCTATCGATGACGAGGTCGGCGCCGAGGTCTTCCGCCGCAACGCCGCCATAGCCGCCGCGCACCAGCACCACCTTCATGCCGGCGGCCCGCGCGCTGGCGACATCGGCGCCGCTGTCGCCCACCATCACCGTCGTCGCCGGCACCGCCCCGAGCTGGGCCGCCGCATGCAGCAGCATGTCCGGCTCCGGCTTGCGCGTCGCGCAGGTGTCGCCGCCGACCACCACCGGCACCACGGCGTCCAAGCCGAAATGCGCCAGGATCGTGCGGGAAAAACCCTCCGGCTTGTTGGTGACGACGGCAAGGCCGAGCCCGGACGCCGCGCCCTCCGCCAGCACCTCCTTCGCGCCGGGCAGCAGCGACGTGCGCCCCGTCAGGTTGTCGCCGTAGAAGTCCATCATCCGCGCCACCAGCATCGCCAGCGCCTCAGCGTCCAGCGTCCGGCCGCGCGCGGCCAGCGCCCGCTCCACCAGCTTGGGGATGCCGTGGCCGATCATCCGGCGCACCTCGTCGACCTCCAGCGCCGCGTGGCCCTCGCTGTCCAGCAGCAGGTTGGTCGCCGCCGCGATGTCGGGAACGCTGTCGACCAGCGTGCCGTCGAGATCGAAAAGCAGGGCCTTCAGCCCCGAAACGTCCTGAATGCCCAAGGCACCCCTCCCTTGCCGGTTTATTCGAGGCGCAGAGACAAGCACGAACCGGCGGCGGGGTCGAGTGCCCCACCTGTCGCACCACGGGAAATGCCCGGAAAACCGCGCCGGAACCGCGGCAAGGCACGGACGGCGCGGCGGAGGGAGGTGCCCCGCCGCGCCGCCGGTTCGGGCGGATGCCGTGCGTCTCAGTCCCCTGCCCCGCCCGCCTCGACATAGCGGGAAAGCACGGGTCGCACGCCCTCCGCCCACAGCGCGCCGAGGTCGCGCGCAAAGGCATCGGCAAAGGGCCGCTCGCGGCCGAGATCGCCGAAGACCGGCGTGAACTCGAGGAAGACCTGCGGCGTCTCGCGCGCTTCCAGCGCCCGCCGGGTCAGTTCGGCGGCGCGCTCGTCGGCGATCTCGATGGGACTGCCGTCCTGCGCCATCCCGGCGCACGTGCGGCACCACAGCGCCACTTCCAGCGCCAGGCCGGACAGGTCGGCCCCCGCCGCCAGCCGGTCCCGCACCACCGGCAGGATGAATTTCGGCTGCCGGTTCGAGCCGTCGAGGCACAGGCGCGGGATCGTATCGCCGACTTCAGGGTTGGAGAACCGCGCGGCGACCAACTCGAAATAGGCGGCGAAGTCGACGCCCGCGATCGGCGGCACCGTCGGGATGATCTCCGCATGAGCGAGCTTTCTCAGGAAGCCGGCGATCAGCGGATCGGCCATCGCGTCATGGACGAAGTGGTAGCCGAGCAGCGCCGACGGATAGGCAATCGCCGCATGGCCGCCATTGAGGATCCGCAGCTTCATCAGCTCGTAGGGCGCGACATCCTCGACGAACTCGACGCCCACCTCCTCCAGCCGCGGCCGGCCGGCGGAAAAGCGATCCTCCATCACCCATTGGCGGAACGGCTCGCAAGCGACGGGCGCCGCATCCTCGATGCCGAAGCGCTCGCGCAGCAGGGCCATCTCGCGCTCCGAGGTCGCCGGGGTGATGCAGTCGACCATGCTGCTCGGGAAGGCGACGGTCTCAGCCACCCAGTCGGCAAGCTCCGCATCGCTCATCCGGGCAAGGCCGAGCAGGGTGGCGCGGGCGACACGGCCGTTCTCCGGCAGGTTGTCGCAGGACATGACGGTGAAGGGCACGGTGCAGGCGGCCCGGCGGCGGCGCAGCGCCTTCAGCAGGATGCCGAACACCGTCGCCGGCGCGTCCGGGTTTGCCGCATCAGTGACCATCTCCGGATGGGTGGCATCGAAACCGCCGGTGGTCGCGTCGACATAATAGCCGCCTTCCGTGATCGTCAGCGAGACGATGCGGATTTCGGGCCGCTCCAGCACGGCGACGATGGCGGCCGAGTCCACTTCCGCGAAGTCGATCATCGCGCCGGTGACGCGCGCCGTCAGCCCGCCGGGGTCGAGCTCGACCACGGTGGAGAGCCAGTCCTGGCGCTGCAGCCGCGCGCGCATCGCCGCGTCATGCGGTTTGACGCCGGCGCCGATCACCGCGAAGTCGTGGTCGAGGCCGCGGTTGAACAGGCGGTCGAGATAGACGATCTGATGCGCCCGGTGGAAGTTGCCGACGCCCAAGTGCACGATGCCGGCCGAAAGGTCTTCGCGGGCATAGGCCGGCACATCCGCTCCGGCAATCCGGGACAGGGTCGATAGGGACAGGCTGCTGGTCGCTTCAGTCACGGGGGCCTCAGGGTCATGCTCTCTGGTGCCGGCGCGCGGGAGGGCGCGCGGCGATGCTCGTTCGCTCATCGATCTCGTCATCCGTTTGCCGGCTCAGCTCATCCAGTTGCCGCCATCGACGTTGTAGGTCTGCGCCACGACGTAGTCGCTCTCCGGCCCGGCGAGGAAGATCGCCATGCCGGTCAGGTCCTCCGCCGTTCCCATCCGCCCGAAGGGCACGGCCGCGCCGACCAGGCGCTTCTTCTCGCCCTGCGCCCGGCCCTCGTATTTGGCGAAAAGCGCGTCGACCCCGTCCCAGTGCTCGCCGTCGACGACGCCGGGCGCGATGGCATTGACGTTGATGCGGTGGCGGATCAGGTCGAGCCCCGCCGACTGGGTCAGGCTGATCACCGCCGCCTTGGTGGCGCAGTAGACGGCGACCAAGGGCTCGCCGCGCCGCCCGGCCTGGCTCGCCATGTTGATGATCTTGCCGCCGCGCCCACGCGCGATCATCGCCCGCGCCACCGCCTGCATGGTGAACAGGCAGCCGGCCACATTGACCGAGATCAGCCGGTCGAAGCTCTCGCGGGTGATCTCGACGATCGGCGCCAGGTCGAACAGCGCGGCGTTGTTGACCAGGATGTCGATGCCGCCGAGCGCCGCGTCGACTTCCGCCACCGCGCGCGCGATGGAGGCCTGGTCGGCGACGTCGAGATGCACGGCCATCGCGCCGTTGCCGATCGCCTCGGCCGCCTGCCGCGCGCCGTCGAGGTTGATGTCGGCGATGGCGACCCTGGCGCCCTCGCGGGCATAGGCTTCGCCAAAGGCGCGGCCGATGCCGCGCGCCGCGCCGGTGATCAGGGCGCTGCGTCCTTCCAGCCGTCTCATCGCAGCGCCAGCCCGTTGGCGTCGAAGCGGTGCAGGTGTTCGGGAAGCGGCGCGAGCGCCACCTCGTCACCGTGGCGCCAGGCCGCCTCGCCGGCCACCCGTACGGTCAGCGGGTCCTGCCCGTCCACATGCACATGCAGGAACGTGTCGGAGCCCAGATGCTCGGCAACGCCGACCCGGCCGCGCCAGAGCCCGCCGCTCTCGGTGATCGCGAGGTGCTCGGGGCGGATGCCGATCGTGTGGGCGCCGTGTTCGGCGGCCGCCGCGCCGGTGATCACGTTCATCTTCGGCGAGCCGATGAAGCAGGCGACGAAGAGATTGGCCGGGTTGCGGTAGAGCTCCAGCGGCGAACCGACCTGCTCGATATGGCCGGCCCGCAGCACCACGATCTTGTCGGCCATGGTCATCGCCTCGACCTGGTCGTGGGTGACATAGATCATCGTCGTCTTCAGCGACTGGTGCAGTTCGGAGATTTCCAGCCGCATGTTGACGCGCAGGGCCGCGTCGAGGTTGGACAGCGGCTCGTCGAACAAGAAGGCCTCGGGCTCGCGGACGATGGCGCGGCCGATGGCGACGCGCTGGCGCTGGCCGCCGGAAAGCTGCCCCGGCCGCCGGTCGAGATAGTCGGTGAGGTTCAGCGTCTTCGCCGCCGCCAGCACCCGCCGCTCCTGCTCGGCCGGGTCCATCTTCGCCATCTTCAGCGGGAAGGCGATGTTCTTGCGCACGCTCATATGCGGATAGAGCGCGTAGGACTGGAACACCATCGCGAGCCGTCGCCGCGCCGGCGGCAGGTCGGTCGCGGGCTTACCGTCGATGATGATCTCGCCGGACGTGACGTCTTCCAGCCCGGCGATCAGCCGCAAGAGGGTCGACTTGCCGCAGCCGGAGGGCCCGACGAAGACGACGAACTCGCCGTCCTCGATCTGAAGGTCCAGCGGCGGGATCACCGCCACGTCGCCGAAGCTCTTGGTCACCTTGGAAAGGGTAATCCTGCCCATCGTTCGGGTCCTTACTTGACTGCGCCGAAGGTGAGGCCGCGCACCAACTGCTTCTGGCTGAACCAGCCGAGGATCAGGATCGGCGCGATGGCGAGCGTCGAGGCGGCGGACAGCTTGGCGTAGAACAGCCCTTCCGGGCTCGAATAGCTGGCGATGAAGGCGGTCAGGGGCGCGGCCTTCGCCGCCGTCAGGTTCAGCGTCCAGAAGGCCTCGTTCCACGCCAGGATGATGTTGAGCAGCAGCGTCGAGGCGATGCCCGGCACCGCCATCGGCGTCAGCACATGCACCACCTCGTCCCACAAGGAGGCCCCGTCCATGCGCGCCGCCTCCAGGATCTCGCCGGGGATCTCCTTGAAATAGGTGAACAGCATCCAGACGATGATCGGCAGGTTGATCAGGGTCAGCACCACGATCAGGCCGATGCGGGTGTCGAGCAGGCCGAAGTCGCGGAAGATCAGGTAGATCGGCACCAAGACGCCGACCGGCGGCAGCATCTTGGTGGAGAGCATCCACATCAAGATGTCCTTGGTGCGCCTCGCCGGCACGAAGGCCATCGACCAGGCGGCGGGAATGGCGATCAGGAGGCCGAGCAGGGTCGAGCCCAGCGAGATCACCACCGAATTCATGAAATGCAGGAAGTAGTCGGAGCGCGCGTTGACCTCGACATAGTTTTCCAGCGTCCAGCGGAAGGCGAACAGAGAGGGCGGCGAGGCGATGGCCTCCGCCTCGGTCTTGAAGCTGGTCAGGATCGTCCAGAGGATCGGGAAGAAGATCGCGAGCCCCACGCTCCAGGCGATGGCGGTCACGACGATCTTGCGGGTGCCGGTGGCTCGACGCGCCATGGTCAGGCCTCCAGGTTCTTGCCGATCATCCGCATCAGGAAGATCGCGACGATGTTGGCGAGGATCACGGCGACAATGCCGCCGGCGGAGCCGCCGCCCACGTCGAACTGCAGCAGCGACTGGGCGTAGACGAGATAGGTGATGTTGGTCGAGGCGTAGCCCGGCCCGCCATTGGTGGTCACCAGGATCTCGGCGAAGACCGACAGCAGGAAGATGGTCTGGATCAGGATCACCACGGTGATCGCCCGCGACATGTGCGGCAGCACGATGAAGCGGAAGCGGTCGAGCGCGCTCGCCCCGTCCATTTCCGCCGCCTCAAGCTGCTCCTTGTCGAGCGACTGCAGCGCGGTCAGCAGGATCAATGTCGCGAAGGGCAGCCACTGCCAGGCGACGATCAGGATGATCGAGGCGAGCGGAGCATGGGCGAGAAAGTCGAAGGGCGGCAGCCCCAGCGCCTTGGCCAGATGCGCGAAGAGCCCGTTGACCGGGTTCATGAACATGTTCTTCCACACCAAGGCGGAGACGGTCGGCATGACGAAGAACGGCGCGATCACCAGCACCCGGACGATCCCCTGCCCCCACATCGGCTGGTCGAGCAGCAGGGCAAGGCCAACGCCGCCGACGATGGTGATGACCAGCACCCCGCCGACCAGCAGCAAGGTGTTGACCAGCGCCTCGGTGAAGGCGGGATCGGAGAGGAAGAACTCGTAATTGCCGAAGCCGATGAACTCCTCCATCCCCGGCATCAAGAGGTTGTAGCTGAGGAAGGAGAAGTAGACCGTCATCGACAGCGGGATGATCATCCAGCCGAGCAGCAGGATCACGGCCGGCGAGATCATCACGCGCGCGGCGGCACGCGAATGGGCGGTAGCCATCGGTTCAGCCCCGGGTCAGGTGGTCGGGTCTTGGGAAAGGCGGACCGGCCCGCATGCGCGCGCCGGTCCTCGTCCTTGGCGCAGGCTTACTTGATGTAGCCGGCCCGGCGCATGGTGCGCTCGGTCGCCTGCTGGGCGTTCTGCAGCGCCTGTTCGGCCGAGACCGATCCGGCAAGGGCGGCGGCGAACTGCTGGCCGACGGCCGTGCCGATGCCCTGGAACTCGGGGATCGCGACGAACTGCACGCCGACATACGGCACCTCGTCGACGGTCGGCTGCTGCGGGTCGGCGGCGTTGATGCTGTCCAGCGTCATCTTGGCGAAGGGCGCGGCCTCCAGGTAGTTCGCGTTCTCATAGAGCGAGGTGCGGGTGCCCGGCGGCACGTTGGCCCAGCCTTCCTTGGAGGCGACCAGTTCCAGATAGTCCTTGGAGGTCGCCCAGCCGATGAAGGTCTTGGCCGCCTCGGTCTTCTGCGAGCCTGCCGGAATCGCCAGGTTCCAGGCCCACAGCCAGTTGCCGCGCTTGCCGAGCCCGTTGTCGGGGGCGAGCGCGAAGCCGACCTGCTCGGCGACCTGGCTGTCGTTCGGATTGGTCACGAAGGACGCGGCGACGGTGGCGTCGATCCACATGCCGCACTTGCCGGTCTGGAACAGCGCCAGGTTCTCGTTGAAGCCGTTGCTGGAGGCGCCCGGAGGCCCGTAATTGTTCATCAGCTCCAGATAGTCGGCGAGCGTCGCCTTCCAGGCCTCGCTGTCGAATTGCGGCTTCCAGTCCATGTCGAACCAGCGCGCGCCGTAGGAATTGGCCATGGCGCTGAGGAAGGCCATGTTCTCGCCCCAGCCGGCCTTGCCGCGCAGGCAGATGCCGTAGACCTCATTGCCCTTGTCGGTCATCGCCGCGGCGGCCTGCTTGATGAAGTCCCAGGTCGGGGCGTCCGGCATGGTCAGCCCGGCCTTCTCCATCAGGTCCTGGCGATACATCACCATCGAGCTCTCGCCGTAGAACGGCGCGGCATAGAGGTTGCCGTCGACGGTCAGGCCGCCGCGGATCGCCGGCAGCAGGTCGTCGACATCGTAATCGGCGCCGAGATCGTCGAGCGCGACCAGCCAGCCCTGCTTTGCCCAGATCGGCGCCTCATAGGTGCCGATGGTCATCACGTCGTACTGGCCGCCCTTGGTGGCGATGTCGGTGGTGACGCGCTGGCGCAGCACGTTCTCCTCCAGCACCACCCATTCCAGCTCGATGCCCGGATGCTTGGCGGCGAAATCGTCCGTCAGCCGCTGCATCCGGATCATGTCGCCATTGTTGACCGTGGCGATGGTCAGCTTCTCGGCCAGCGCCGGCGAGACGGCGAGCGAAATGGCCGTCGCGCCCAGCAGGGCGCGGATGAATGTGGTCATGAACTCCTCCCAGATGCCTCATGGGCATTTGCTATGATTGCGGGCAAATACTCACAAAATGGGCAGGAGCCGTCAAGCAGGCGCGGCGCTTCCCGCGCCAACTTTCGTTGCTGCGCCGCAAAAAATCTTTATTTCACAGGATGTTGAAATCCGCTTCCGCGGCGGCACAGGATGCGCGCGAAGCCCTTCGCGCGCTGCAACCGCGGCCGAGCAGGCTTCGGATCTGTCAGGGAGAGACGGGCGGGCGGTGCCGTCAGCGCACCAGCAGGCGCTCGGCGGTCAGTTCGTTGGTGATCAGCCCGTTCAGCAATTCGCCGCGCAGCGCGCCGAGGATCGCCTCGACCTTGGCCTCGCCGGCGGCGATGCCGATCACCGGCTTGTCGCGCGCCTTGCCGAGCGGGGCGCTGGCGACGAGATCGTTGGTCAGGCCCTCGATCAGCGCGCCGCCCCGGTCATAGACCCAACTGGTGATCTCGCCGACGGCGCCGGCCGCCGTCAGCGCCGCCATCTCGTCGCGGCTGATGAAGCCGTCGACGAAGAGCGGCGCGCTCTCGCCCATATTGCCGACGCCGACAAAGGTCACGTCCGCGTCCTTGACCAGTTCCAGGATGTTGTGCACCGGCTCCTGGTTGTGCAGCAGCGCCCGCTCGGCTCTCGATCGGGCGAAGACCGGCAGCGGCATCGGATAGTGGCGGGCGTTGACCCGGTCGGCCATGCGGATGATGACGTTATAGGCCGAGGCCGAGCCGTCCGACATCATGTTGCCGAGCAGCGAGACCACCTTGTGCTGCGGGCAGTCCATGGTCGGCAACTGGTCGACCGAGGCGCGCAGCGCCCGGCCGGTGCCGAAGGCGATGATCTTCGGCGCGCTCGACTTCAGGTGCCGCTCCATCTCCGCCGCCGCCGCCTGGGCGATGCCGACGATGGAGGCGGGCGTTGCCGGATCGCTCGGCACCACCTCGCAGATGCGCAGGGCGAAGCGGTCGGCGAGATTGGCGGCCAGTTCCATGCAGCGGGCGATCGGGTGGTCGAGCCGCACCTTGATCAGCCGCTCGCTCACCGCCAGCGAGACGAGGCGCTGCGCCGACTGGCGCGAGACGCCGAGCTTGCGGGCGATCTCGTCCTGGGTGTTGCCGGCGACATAGTAGAGCCAGCCGGCCCGCGCCGCCTCGTCGAGGCGGCTGACATCCGCATCGCCCTTGCCCGCCATTCGCCTCAGCTCCCCTGCCCGGCCGGCTGCGGCGCCGTTGCCCGCCTGAGCGCCGGCGCCATCTCGAAAAACGCGCTCCACCGGTCGAACACCGGCAGCGGCGGCTCGCCGGGCGCGGCATCGCCTGCGTCCAGATGGCTGCCGCCGACGAAGTGCCACACCGCCATCCTGGCCGCGCGCGCCGCCTCCAGCCCCGGCAGGCTGTCCTCGATGACGAGGCAGCGCTCGGGCGCGACGCCGCACTCGGCCGCCGCATGCAGGAAGAGATCCGGCGCCGGCTTGCCGCGCGCCACCTGCGAGGCGGTGAACACGGCCTCGCCGAAATAGCGGTCGAGCCCGGCGAGCTGCAGCGAGCGGCGCGCCCGCGGCGGGCTGCTGCTGGTGGCGACGCAGGCGGCGACCGCCAGCCGGTCGAGCACCTCGACCACGCCGGCGACCGGCTTCAGCTCCGCTTCGAAGGCGAGAAGCAGCCGCTCCCGATAGTCGCTCTCGAAGCTCTCCGGCAGGGCGACACGGAAGTCGTCGCGGATGCTCTGGGCAACGCGCGGAAAGCTGCGGCCGAGGAAATGCGCCTTGAAATAGGCGTGGTCGACGGCAACGCCGGCCTCCTTGAGCGCGGCCAGCAGCACCCGCTCGCTGATCGGTTCGCTGTCGACCAGCACGCCGTCGCAGTCGAAGATGACGAGAGCGATGTCGCGCCCGGCAAGCGGGTCGCGGACGCGGGGCGTGGAAGTGTCGATCGTCTGCACGCGGTGCTGCGTCCCGTTTCGCGGCCGCACCCGCGCGGCCCCCTGTCCGTTCTTCCTGACGATGCCGGGGCGGCCAAGTCAAGAGCCGGCGGCCCGGCGGGCGCGTCAAACGAATCCAAAATACACGGATAACAACTTGAAATACATTGCTATTTGCGCGTTCGCCGCAAATATGCCACATTGTCGCCCGTCGACCGGACATGCGCTGCATGCTCGGTTCCGTCCTTCGGGGCAAGGCGAGGTCCGGATGGATCCGGATCGTCCAGCCCCTTTCGTTCGCCCGGATCGTCCGGGCGGCTGCTTCGCAGCCCCGCATGCCGGCCGCGGCCGGATCCGTGGTCCCCTGCCGGACGCGCGGTTCTGTGCGGATGCGAGCCAGGCCTGTGTGCGATGTCGCCGGCAAGCCGGATCAGGTCGCACCGGACACCCCTTGGTGTGGTCGCTCGCAGATACAATCCGAACGGGTCGCAAGGCCCGCAAGACGTCAGGCATGTCCGGCAAGCGGCTTCCGTCGCGGATCGGCCGTGCCGCAACGACAGGAACACACCATGACCGACCAGACAGGCGCCACCGGCATTCCCGAACCGGAAGG
The DNA here is from genome assembly GCF_900185745.1 of Stappia sp. TSB10GB4. Lineage (NCBI taxonomy): Bacteria > Pseudomonadati > Pseudomonadota > Alphaproteobacteria > Hyphomicrobiales > Stappiaceae > Stappia > Stappia sp. TSB10GB4. The sequence continues at coordinate 13,268 of NZ_FYAV01000015.1, forward strand.
CGCATCCGACATCATCGACACCGATTTCGAGATCGGCCAGGACAATCTGGAAGGCCAGCTCGGGCCCTTCGGCTTCGACATCCACAATCCGGTCTTCGTGATTTCCGGCCTGTCCGTCGTCGCTTTCGTCGTCTATGCGCTTGCCGCGCCCGAGCAGGCGGCCTCGTTCTTCGGCTGGCTGCGGCCGGCGCTGACCAGCACCTTCGACTGGTTCTTCCTGAGCGCGGCCAATGTCTTCGTGCTGTTCTGCCTGTTCCTGATCGTCAGCCCCTGGGGCAGCGTCCGGCTCGGCGGCAAGGAAGCCAGCCCCGATTACAGCTATGCCGGCTGGTTCGCGATGCTGTTCGCCGCCGGCATGGGCATCGGCCTGATGTTCTTCGGCGTGCTCGAGCCGGTCTACCACATGGCCATCTCGTCGCCGCTCGGCGTGCCCTCGCCGTTTGCGGCCGACGGCTCGATCATCCCGGAGAACGTCGAGGCGGCCAAGCAGATGGGCCTTGCCGCGACCATCTATCACTGGGGCCTGCACCCCTGGGCGATCTACGCCGTTGTGGCGCTGGCGCTGGCGCTGTTCAGCTTCAACAAGGGCCTGCCGCTGTCGATCCGCTCAGCCTTCTATCCGATCTTCGGCGAGCGGGTCTGGGGCTGGACCGGCCATGTCATCGACACGCTGGCGGTCTTCGCGACGCTGTTCGGCCTTGCCACCTCGCTCGGCCTCGGCGCCCAGCAGGCCAATGCCGGCCTGGAGCACGTCTACGGCATCCCCAACACACTCACCGTGCAGGTGATCCTGATCATCGCCATCACCTCGATCGCGCTGGTCTCGGTGCTGCGCGGGCTCGATGGCGGCGTCAAGGTCCTGTCGGAGATCAACATGGTGATCGCCGCCGCGCTGCTGCTGTTCGTGCTGCTGGCCGGCCCGACGCTCGCGATCCTTGGCGACTTTGTCACCGGCCTCCTTGCCTATGGCGCCGATCTCGGCGGCCTGTCGAACCCGATCGGCCGCACCGACGACGACTACCGCCAGGGCTGGACGGCCTTCTACTGGGCCTGGTGGATCTCCTGGTCGCCCTTTGTCGGCATGTTCATCGCCCGGGTCAGCCGCGGCCGCACGGTGCGCGAGTTCATCACCTGCGTGCTGCTGATCCCCTCGCTGGTCTGCGTGCTGTGGATGGCGGTGTTCGGCGGCGTCGCCATCGACCAGGTCCTCTCCGACCCGGCGACCAGCGCGGTCAAGGCCAACGTGATCGACAGCTACAGCCCGGAACTGTCGCTCTTCGCGATGCTCGAGGGCCTGCCGCTCGCCTCCATCACCTCGACCATCGGCATCGTGCTGGTCATCGTGTTCTTCGTCACCTCGTCCGATTCGGGCTCGCTGGTGATCGACACGATCACCGCCGGCGGCAAGGTCGACGCGCCGGTGCCGCAGCGGGTGTTCTGGTGCACCTTCGAGGGGCTGGTGGCCATCGTGCTGCTGATCGGCGGCGGGCTCGGCGCCCTGCAGGCCATGGTCATCTCCACCGGCCTGCCCTTCACGCTCGTCCTGCTCCTGATGTGCGTGGCGATCTTCAAGGGTCTGCAGACCGAGGAGCGGTGACGCCCGTCGTCCCGGTCCCGGCTCGGCGCTCGCGCCGTCCGGGAAGACGCAAGGAGGGGTCTGCGCCACAAACACCCGCTGCGGGCACCAATGGTTCCCGGATCTTCGGCCTTCGGCCTCGTCCGGGACGACATGCTGAGAGGGGGCACGGCCTCGCGCTCCTCTGCTGCTGCGCGCGGGCGCTTGGGATGGGCGGGGCCCCCGCCCCATCCACAGGCCGTCACACCGGGCAAGGCGAAGCCGCGACCCGGTGCCCATTGGCTGCCAGAGCGGTGGCGAGAACGCACCCGCGCGCCCCACTCTCCGGCTGTCGTCCCGGTCTCAGTGAAGCCGAAGACCGAGATCCAGTAACCCCAGGTCGCACCGCTCAAGCCTCGGCGCTGCCGTGAGCGAGGCTCGCCGAGGCTGGGGTTGCCGCCGTCACGCCACCACCAGCCCGGCGGATACTGGATACCTGCCTTCGCAGGTATGACAGCCGTGAGTGGGATGAGCGCCTTCCATCTCATGCCTGCCGATCGGCCACTCCTATCCCGCGCTCCGTTTTCTCCAGCGTCATCCCACACGCAGCCCCCTCCGGCGTCATCCCGCACGCAGCGCAGCGCAGATGCGGGATCGGAGAGCCGAGGGCCTCGCGGCAACGCTCCCGGCCATCCCCACGACCGCCGGGGCTCCCCGGTCCCGGCTCGGCGCTCGCGCGCCGTCCGGGAAGACGCAAGGAGGGGCATCCTGCTTCACACCTGCCGAGGGTGCCAATGGATCCCGGATCTTCGGCCTTCGGCCTCGTCCGGGACGACATCCTGAGAGGGAGCACGGCCTCGCGCTCCTCCGCTGCTGCGCGCGGGCGCTTGGGATGGGCGGGGCCCCCGCCCCACCCTCTGCCGTCACACCGGGCAAGGCGAAGCCGCGACCCGGTGCCCATTGGCTGCCAGAGCAGCAGTGAGAACACGCCCGCGCGCCCCACTCTCCGGCTGTCATCCCGGTCCAGCGCAGCGCAGAACCGGGACCCAGTAACCCCAGGTCGCACGGCTCAAGCCTCGGCGCTGCCGCGAGCGAACCTCGCCGAGACTGGAGCTCCGCCGTCGCACCACCACCAGCCCGGCGGATACTGGATACCTGCCTTCGCAGGCATGACAGCCGTGAGTGGGATGAGCGCCTTCCATCTCATGCCTGCCGATCGGCCACTCCTGTCCCGCGCTCCGTTTTCTCCAGCGTCATCCCACACGCAGCCCCCTCCGGCGTCATCCCGCACGCAGCGAAGCGCAGATGCGGGATCGGAGAGCCGAGGGCCTCGCGGCAACGCTCCCGAAGGACGCCGCAACCGCCGGGGCTCCCCGGTCCCGGCTCGGCGCTCGCGCGCCGTCCGGGAAGACGCAAGGAGGGGTCTGCGCCACAAACACCCGCTCCGGGAACGAATGGACCCCGGCGCGCGCTTGCGCGCGGCCGGGGTTGTTCGTCTGAAGAGGTGGTAGAGTTTGGGCGGTCTCCCGGCCTGAACCGCCGGGAGACCAGTGGCAGGCGACCGGACCGGGGTTGGGCTTTCGCCCGTCGTCATCAGGGTCCCTGCCGC